>JBIIMX010000201.1:0-6042 GCA_044337765.1 Pirellulales bacterium
TGGCCCGCACGTAGGCCACGATGTAGTCGACGTAGCCGTCGATGTCGAAGCCCTTGCAGCCCTTGTGGAAGGGATCGTCGATCACGGCCCAGTCGGGCGCGTTTTTCGCCATGTCGCCCCAGGGATGGCCGGGGGTGCGGCCGCGGACCTGCTCGAGGTTTGGGCAATAGACCATCTTTGGAAAGTCGGGCCCGGGCTTGATCGTGATCGGCCCGTCCTTGGTCGGCTGGGCCAGCCGCCAGCCGTTGTAATCCCAATTGTGCACGAGCGAGGTGCCCATCTTGTGGAGCAATCCCTGCTCGTCGTGCTTCGATTCGGCGTCGCGGAATCCGCCGCCCTCTGCAAACTGTATGAATCGGCACTTCTGGTATTCGCCCGCCGCGATAGGCCGCGGCTTCACGACGCCATATGTGACCGTGTCGGTCGCGATGAGCTTGTCGCCATCGACGAGCCGGGCCTCCAGGAAAAACTCGCGGCCGACTTCCTTGGCGGCGGCATCGGGAATCACCGCAGAGAGCCGAAGGTTCTGGCCGCGCTTGGCCGCGAGCTGCTTGTCAGTCACAGGGGCGGCGCTGGAAAACGGCAGCTTTCCCGATGCCACGCGGAAGTGCTCGTAGTCGGTGATGTCGTATTCGATCACGGGATTTGCGAGCGGGCCCACCGGCTGGCCGTCGGTGGCATAGAGCAGAAACTCGAACCGCAGCGGGTCGTCGGCGAAGAAGAGATTGCCGTTGGCGGCCGTGCTGATCTCGAACACATGCCGGCCGCCGGTGCCCGCCGGTGCAGCGGTCTTCGCTTCGGCTGAAGCCGGTGCCGCAGTTGCGGTGGTTTCAGCCGCGCCATCGCCGGCGAGGGCCACGCTCACGTCGGTGAAATAACATTCGCCGCGGCTCAGCGCCTTCGGCCAGCAGAGACGCACGCGGAAGAATTCGGCGGCTGGCCGCTTCACCGCCTCGTAATACTGCCACTGCAGTCCCTCGCGGGTCATCGTGTGGGTAAATTGCGGAATCTGTCGCTTGTCCTCCCACGGCACCCAGGTCCAGTCGCCGCCGCTGGTCGTCAGCTTGCCGGACTCGTCGCAGGGCACGATCTCGAACGCGGCCGCATAAGAAAAATCTTTCTGCGTCACGTAGTTGTCGGCGGCCCAGAGGCCGATGCGGACGGCGGCGCCGGGGTTCTTGAGCACCGGGCTCAGCCAGGCGCTATCGGCCTCGGCGTCGTTCGTCTGCCGGACGACGAGGCTCTTGCCGCCGGGCCGGCGGGCGACATCGGAGACGGTGGCGTTGTTGACTGGCGTCCAGCCGGCCGCGCCTTCGGTGAACGACCACTGGCCGAGGACTCCATCCGGCCGCGCGGCGTCGGCGGCATGGAGGCAGGCGGGCATGGCCATCAGGCACACTGCCAGGAATCGAGTCGCCGGGAATGCAGATCGGATCATGGTGATACCTCGGGGGAAGCCATGAGCCTAGGCCCCCTGTATCTCCGCAACCATCCTGCGAAAGCAGGACAAAAAGGGGACGCAGCTCTTTTCGCCCTAGGCGAAAAGAGCTGCGTCCCCTTTTTGTACACTGGGGCCATGGACGCAGCATGCAGTGGTCGCGTGGCGGGTGTGGCGGTTGTGGCGATCGCGGCGTTGCTTGCGGCAACGGCGGCACATGCCGAGCCGCTCCGGTCGATTGCCGAGATCCGCGCGATACCGATCATCGAACTCGACCAGGAACGGTCGGTCGTCGTGCGGGGTGTCGTCACGCTGCTCGAAGACTTCGCCGTCATCCAGGATGGCGACCTGGGCATCTACGTCGTCGGGGCGCTGCAGCCCACGGCGGATCCCGGCGAGGCATCGCCACTGCCGCTCGGGCCCGGCGCCCTCGTTGAGATCGAAGGCTCCATCGCTGCCGGCGGCTATTCACCCAATATCGTGTCGCGGAAGCTGCGCGTGCTCGCCGAGGGTCACCTGCCCGCCCCTCCAGCCGCCGACATGGGGCGGCTCTTCAGCGGCCTCGACAACGGCCGCCGCGTGGCCCTGCGGGGCGTCGTGCAGGAGGTGAGCGAACGCCGCGCGAGCAAGGGGGAATGGTGGCTCTTTGTCGTCGAATCCGACTCCCGCCACCTGCTCGTGCAGGCGTCGAAGCGGCTCTTCCCCAGACGGCCCGACCACCTCGTCGATGCGGAGGTGGAGATCGCCGGCATCGTCGGCGACAGCCGGAACTCCCGCGGCGAATTCATCGCGCCGGGGCTCACGATCGCCCGGACCGACGACCTCGTCGTGCTTTCCGAGCCGGCGGCTGATCCCTTTTCCATCCCTCCGGTGCCGCTGGCGGCGATCGCCCGCTTCGGCGTGAGGCCGCAGGCAGCGCACCGGATGCGCACGCAAGGCATCGTGTCGTTTTCAGTGCCGGGCAGGCTCTTTCTCCAGGAGGGGGCGGGGGGCGTGCGGGTCGATCTCGCCACCGACGAGCCCCCTGCGACCGGCGTGCCGTTTCAGCCGGGGGATCGCGTCGAAGTGGCCGGATTTCTCGACATGAGCCGGCAGATCGGCGGCATCGTGGGCGCCGTCGCCCGGAAGGTCGGATCGGCTGCCTCGCCTGAGCCGGTGGCGATCCAGCCGAGCGACGTGCTGCACGTGAACGACGAATTCCGTCAGAGCGGCTGGACCGTCAGTCCGAGCAATTACGACGGCTGCCTGATCCGCTGCCAGGCTCGCGTCGAGTCGACCACCGCCACGGCCGACGGCGCCGTCGTGTCGCTGACGGACGGCGACACCAGGCTCGTGGCGAAGCTGCCGAGCATATCCACCGCACGACTCTCCGCGGACCGGCTCGTGCCCGGGAGCGACGTCGACATCACGGGGATCGTGCAGCTCGATCTCGCGGCCAAACAGAGCGGCGGGCTCCTGCTCGACCACCCGAGCGTCAACCAGATCGAACTGCTCGTCCGCGACTCGCGCGACGTCGTCGTCGTCCGTGCCGCCCCTTGGTGGACGCCGCGGCGGCTGGCGATCACGGCCGGCGTGCTGGCGGCACTGGCTCTGGCGGCGGTGGCGTGGAGCGCGGTCTTGCGGCGCGAGGTGGCGCGGCAGGCGGGCCGGGCCATGGACGAGGCGGCAGCCCGTCGCGCCTCCTCGACCGAATACGAGGTCGCCCTCCGCGAGCGGAGCCGGATCGCGGCCGACCTGCATGACACGCTGCTCCAGACGATGACCGGCATCGGCTACCAGCTGCAGTTCTGCCGGGCAGGCCTCGATGGGGAGATATCGGACGAGGCGTCCCAGCATCTGGGCACAGCCGAACGGCTCTGCGCACACGCCGCCCGACAGCTCCGCGGCACGGTCTGGTCGCTGCGGGCGATGCCCGACGTTCGCCGACCGCTTGCGGACTCGCTCGCCGAACTGGTCAGGCTGCTGGTCGAGGGCCGCGGCGTGGAGGTCACATTCGCCTCGACGGGCGAACGCTGCGCCGTGGACGAGACGGTGTCGCGGCAGCTGCTCCTGGTCGTGCAGGAGGCGGTGCTCAATGCCATGCACCACGGCGAGGCGAAGCGGATCAACGTGCGGCTCGCATTCGAGCCGACGGGGGAGGCCGTCAGTGTGGAAGTGCGGGATGACGGGCGAGGGTTCACGATGGGCTTGCAGCCGGGGCCGGCGATCGGGCATTTTGGCATCCAAGGCATGCGGGAGCGGGTCGACTCGCTCGACGGCTCGTTCGTGATCGAGAGCCAACCGGGCCGCGGCACGACCGTGCGGGCGAGCGTGATGCATCCGGGCCGGTCGCCGGCCGACGTCTGGCCGGCGACGGCGGACGCAGGAGGTGAGACGTGACCAAGCAACAAGGAATCCAGCCGGCAATCCGCGTGCTCGTGGTGGACGACCATCCGGTGTTGCGGTCGGGGCTGGCCCGGCTGCTCGGGCTCGAGCCGGACATCGCGGTGGTGGCGGAGGCGTCGAGCGGCAAGCAGGCGGTGGCGGAGTGGACGGCCAGCCGGCCCGACGTGGCCTTGGTCGATCTCCTGATGCCGGTGATGGACGGGGCCGAGACGATCGCGCGGATTCGCCGCGCCGATCCGACGGCCCGCGCGCTCATCCTCAGTTCATCCGAGAGCGCGATGGACGCGGAGCGGGCCGAGCGGGCCGGCGCCTGTGGCTATCTCACGAAGGAGTCGGATGCCCGCGAGATTGCCGCGGCGATCCGCGAGGTGCATGCCGGCGGCACGGGCGTGCGCCGCGGCTGCCTGCGGGGGCCTGCCTGCACCGCCGACGGCATGCTCACGCCACGAGAAACGGAGGTGCTGGCGCTGTTGCGGCAAGGCGCGAGCAATGCCCAGATCGGCAGGGCGCTGGCGATCTCGGAGCTCACCGTGAAGAGCCACATCCGCTCGCTGATGGACAAGCTCGAGGCATCGGACCGCACCGGCGTGGTCGGCCGGGCCTTCGACCTCGGCCTGCTCAAGGCCGGCGACTCGCGGTAGAAATTCGAGCCGCATGGGCACGGGTGAGCGGGTTGGATTTCACGCCCGGTGTCCCCGGGCTTCCGCCCGGGGCTTCTTTTTGGGCGGGGCAAACTGTTTGGCAAAAAGCCCCCGGCGGGAGCCGGGGGACTCCGCGTGGCGGCGGAGACCGGGAAGATGATGCCAGGCACCCCATGCGGCGATGACCGATCTCCGTTTCCGTATCCGAGCAGCGTTGCGTAGGATGACCGCATGGAAATGGCTCACCTCCAAGCCCTGGCGCGGTTTCGCGAAGCTCAGGATGCCCTGCCCGCGCACGCCCGCGTGGCACGGGCCGCCGCCATGTTCGCCTGGGCCCGCGGCCTGATCGGTCGGGAGATCCTGGCCCGCAGCGGCCCGCTCTCCGCGGAACGGCTCAAGTGGGAGACGGCGATGCGTCTCTACGGCTCCGACGCGACCTCGCGGAGACTGATACAGCGGATGCTCGATCATGTACCCGGCTGAGATATTCCGGGCCACCTTGTCGCGGCTGCTTGAAATCCTGACGCGTCACGGAGTTCGGTTTCACCTCACGGGCGGTATCACGAGCGTGGCCTACGGCGAGCCGCGCATGACGCAAGACATCGACATCGTCGTGGACAATCCGTCGCTCGCGGGCAGCCTCGATGCCTTCGTGGCCGCTGCCAAGCAGGCGGGCTTCATGTTCGATGCCGAAGCCGTTCGACGCGCCGTCGCGGAAAAGACGATGTTTCAGCTCTTCGACATGGCTGAAGCACTGAAGATCGACATGTATCCCCGCGAGATGATCCCTGGCGAGTTGGATCGCTCAGCGTCGCTCGAGGTCTTCGAAGGCATGCTGATCCCGGTGGTATCGAGGCCCGATGCGGCAGCCTCGAAGTTGGCATGGGCAGCGAAGGGCAGTCACAAAAGTCGTCGCGATCTCCGCCAGATCGTGCGGCTCATGCCGTTGACGGAACGCGTGGAGCTCGATCGTCTCGCAGGCATCCTCGGCCTGAGCGACCTGCTCACCGAAATCCTCGGCGAGCAGGACGAGATTGCCGGGTAACGCAGCGTTCGGGCCGAGAAAGCCCCCGGCGGGAGCCGGGGGACTCCGCGTGGCGGCGGATACCGTTTTCCATGCGCCGTGATGGGGCGGATTCCCAGGCCAGCCCGGCCCGCGAGCGAGGGAATCTGCCGGAAAACATCGCAAAATCCGCCATATCCTGCTTTCGCAGGATGGCGGCGGCGGGAGGCGGTGCCTATCCTCGAACACTGGTCGTGGCGGCGGGCCATGCATCATGACAAAGACGGCGGGGCGGGCTGTTTCCAGGAAAGGCTGACATCATGCATTTTCGCAAGCGGACAGGTTTTACGCTGGTCGAATTGTTGGCCGTCATCGCGATCATCGGCACGCTCGTCGGGCTCTTGTTGCCGGCCGTGCAGGCGGCCCGTGAGGCGGCCCGGATGTCGGCCTGCTCGAACAACATCAGGCAACTGTCGCTCGCCGTGCTCGGCTACGAAGAGCAGAAGCAGCGGCTGCCTTCCTTTTGCTTCGACTACGGCCTGCGGTCGCGGGGCACGAACACGGGCCGCGACCAG
>JBIIMX010000202.1:0-6038 GCA_044337765.1 Pirellulales bacterium
ATCATGGAGTATCCCGAGGCGGTCGTGACGAAGCTCTCGGAGGAGCATGGGCAGGTTGACGTTCGCGGCTGCCCGCGGCCGCCGCGAGTGGGCGAGCGTGTGAGCGTGATCCCGAATCACATCTGTCCGTGTGTCAACCTTCAAGACCGAGTGTGGTGGCGTGAGGCCGACGGCATGGTCCGCCCGCTCACGATCGACGCCCGCGGCCGGCTCTCCTAAAAAAGCGACCGGTACACCACTGCCCGCCGAAAATTCCCCGCGAAGGATCTTCGAACGGCTTTTCGTGCCCGAATCGACGGCGGACAAAGCGGCGACGCTTGTCCGCTACGCCGAGAGGCGGTCGATCCTCGATGCGATCGGCGGCGACGCCAAGTCGCTGCACCGCCGGCTGGGCACGACCGACCAGTGGAAACTCGACGAGTATCTCAGCAGCGTCCGTGACACCGAAAATCAAGTGGAGCAGATCGAGGGACGATTCATGGGCATGCTCAAGAAGACGGCGGAAGCCGACGGGTCGATGCTCGACCGCACCGTCATCCTCTACGGCAGCGGCATGCATTCCGGCAAGGGGCAAGGGTGGAGAGCACTCGCCAAAGAATCTGCCGCTACTCGTCGCGGGTGGCTCGAAACTGGGTGTGAAACTCGTTCGGCATGTGGCCTTCGACCAGGACAATCATCCGCCACTGTCCAACGTGGTCCTTTCGCTGGCCCGGAAAGTGGGCAGTGGGACGGAACATTTTTCCGATGCCACCGGCACACTCGACGGACTGGTCAGCCGAGGGCAATGCTTCTCCTCGGACTCAGGAAGCCGATTGGCTTTGGCGTGCCGCCGCTGATCGCAAGATCGGCGAGCACCTCTCCCACGACGCTGGCGAACTTGAAGCCGTGGCCGGAGAAGCCGGCCGCGATCGCGACCTGCGGATGGTCGGGGTGAAGGCCGAGCACGAAATGGGCGTCGGGCGACATCGTGTAGAGGCAGGTGGCGTGATGGCGGCAGTCTCTGCCAAGGCCGGGCAGATGGGCCGCGATCCACTCTTCGATGCGGGCCTGCTCGAGGGGATCGACGCTGCGATCGACGGCGAGCGGATCGCTCACGGACCGGCCTCCCGTATGTTCGGCAACTTTCACGCCCCGGTCGTCGACCCGCGGGAAGCCATAGAAGAAGCCCGCGGGCGTATCGAATGCGAAGCAGGGAAGCGTGCCCACGTCGAAATTCGGGACATGGGCCGTGGGAGGCTCGTACCAAAAGAGAGATTTGCGGAGCACGGTGAGGGGCAGATGACGCAGCTTCAGCAGCCCGTCCGCCCACGGTCCCGGGCAGAGAACCAGTCTCGCGGCGGCAAGCGGGCCCGCATCGGTCTCGACGACAACGCCGTTGCCGACGATTCGCCAGTCGCGCACGGCAACGCCACAACGCAGTTCGGCGCCGTGGGCGGTGGCCACATCCGCATGCGCCCTCACGCAGTCTTCGACGAAGAGGTAGCCTCCCTGCGGCTCATAGACGACCTGCCATTCGGCAGGGATACGAAATGCCGGCCAACGGGCCTGGGCCTCCGCGGTGTCGAGTGTTTCGACGCGCAGGCCGTGCGTGCGGGCTGAAACGAGCGCCCCCGACACGACCTCGCCATCGGGGAGGCCCGCCATCACCAGGCCCGACTCAACGAGAAGCCGACGGCCGGTTGCGGCCTCCAGTTCCCGCCACGACTCGTAGGCCCGCAGCAGGAGCGGCACATAGTCAGGATGCTCGTAATAGGCCTGGCGGATGAGCCGTGTCTGCCCGTGCGAGCTGCCGCGATCGTGGACCAGTGGAAAACGGTCGATGCCCAGCACGCGGCCGCCGCGGCGGGCGATCTGACAGGCCGCGGCAGTGCCCATGCCGCCGGTGCCGACCACGATCACGTCGAAGAGCTGCATTGCGGAATCGATCGAAGGGGGAAGAGGTGCCGGCCACCAAAGATATCACCGAATATACAACTCGCCGGCGGACGACCCGTGAGGTCCGCTTCCTTGCGTTGACGGAGGCAGCAGCCGGGGCAACTCGAAGACCCCTTGACCTCCGGCGTCAACGACCACGCCTGCCCAAGAGAGCGGTTCGTGCGGCTCGAGGCTCAACCCTGCCGCGTAACCGCTGCCGGTCGGACGGCCGGCTTCACGGCTGCCAGCCGAGCAGATACACCCGCATCCGCCGCGTGGCCGGGTCGATGAACCAAGCCTTAGGGCTTTCATGTGTCTGACCCATCCGATGAAACGCATCCATCGAGTTCGATGAAGACAGCGGCGAGAGCGACGACCAACGACACCAATCGAATCGGTTGGACAGAACGGTCGACGGCACATCCGGAAGGGCTGAAACAGGGGCATTTTGCTTTTGCAAAGCCAAGGGATGAACCATGACTCATCGGCCGACGGCCCGATGGGCTGAAACGAAACGCAGAATGTCCCTTTTCCCGACCGAACCTTCAGGACAGCCACCCAGGCCGCAGTAGCATGACGAGCCCTAGGGCAATCACCACGATTCCACTGACGAGTTTAAGCCAGCGGCCACCAGCCTCCTGGAGTTTGAATCGCGAGAGCGTCGCCACCGCCATCCCAACCATGATCGCATCGTCGAACATATAGGCCGCGATGTAGAGGCCGAGGAAGCCGTAGCGGGCGGCGGCACCGGTATGGTGCTGGGCGAGCACATTGGTATAGAGCGCGGGCAGGCCGGCAGTGCACAAGAGTTCCACGATGTTCACAATCACGGCCAGAGTGAACGCGGCGGCGAGGGCTGCCGGCAGGTTTTCCGCGGTCACAATCCGCCGTATCCGCTCGTAGATGCCGGGCTTGGCGGCTGCCGCAATCGAAAGGCTCGGGCCCGTGCCGAACGCGAAGAAGTCCTTCAAGTGCACGAGTCCTATCGTTACCGCCACCAGCCCGAGGCCCACCTGGACCGGCCGTAGGTAGCCGATCCACTCGAAAACGTTGAGCCACGCCGCCATGAAGGCGAAATACACGGCACCGCTGACCAGCACGAACGTGGCTGCGATAGCCAGCATTCGCCACCTGTCACGAAGGTTCACGAGCACTGCCAAGAGCAGCATGAGCACCCACATGGCACAGGGATTGAAGCCGTCGACAAGCCCGACCGCGATGGTGAACAGCGGAAGGCCGAGAGTCGCCGGGGCGACCCGCCCGAGCACGGGCAGGTCGATCGCCTCGGATACCGTGAGTGGGGCAACTTGGTCGTCGGTGCCATCGACCCGCGCCGGGCAAGGGCACGTCCAGTGATCGAGCAGCGCCTCCAGGCGGCGGCCTGTCGTTTCGGCACGATCGAAGCCGACTTCGAGCCGGCCGCCGACGTGAAACACCGGAACGCTCGCCGCCGCGACTCGGTTTCTGCGAACGAGTTCGGCAAGGATCGCCCTGGCCGCTGAGTCTCGCGTGAGATCGCAGATCGAGACGGTGAGCCCTGGATAGCGCTCGGCAACGGTGGCGATCCAGACCTTCGCCCGATCGCAGCGGCTACAGCCGGCACGGGTGAAGACTTCGATCTGGAGTGCAACACCGAGCCAGGCAACGACTACGGCGGGATCACGAACGCCACGCATCGCAGTACCGCAAGTGGCGAACACGGGCGTCTCGGCGAGATCAAACCCGTGACGCGCCGCGAGCTTCGCAAGATCTGCCCGATCATCGACGCTCGCGTCGAGAAACCGTCGCACCACGACGATACCGCCCCGCTCCGCCGCAAATCGCTCCACGCCCTGAATCGCCGCCTGGGCGGCGACATCGCGTTCGCTTGCAAACACGTCGATCACCACGCACCGCCGTGGGATCGCATCGCCTGCCGCCGCCGTGGCGGCGGCGAATACCGCGATCGCGCAGCCGGCCACGAACACCGGATACTGGCAAGAAACGGACACCGGCCGGGTCGCAGACATGACGATCCTCGTGAAGAGTGAACACAGGAGGCGGAATCGTAGTGCGACTCCAACCCGTTCGGCTGCCGCCTCGAGTCGCGGGCACGCACCACGACGCCGCCTCCGCCGGACACTCCGAAGATTCCGGAAAACTATCGTCTTAACATATCGTCACATCACGATATTATTGAGTGACTTTCAGGAGCGTGGCATGCCGGACCATCCTCGCGTCCTCATCCTCGGTGGCGGCACCGCGGGAATCACCGTCGCCGCCCAACTGAGGCGGGCCGCCGCCCATCTCGACATCGGGATCGTCGAGCCCTCGGAGTGCCACTTCTATCAACCGCTATGGACGCTCGTCGGCGCGGGCGTCTTTCCGCCAGAGGCGAGCAGGCGGCGGGAGGCCGACTTCATACCCAATGGTACGGACTGGATTCGCGGACCTTCCCTGCTGATGGGCCCGTCGTTGGGCCTCGGAGGGATTCGCAGCGTCACTCCTCTCCGAGCGTGATCGTCGCGGTGACCGTCGTGCCACAGCCCGGGTTCGATGCGATCGCGAGCATGCCCCCCATGCCTTCCATCCGCTCCCGCATCACGAGCAGGCCGAAGTGGCCCTGGGCCGTGCCGGCCGCAGCGGCCGGATCGAAGCCGCGGCCGTCGTCCCGCACGGTGAGCGTCGCCGTACAGGTCGCCAAGTCGCCAACGAACCCGACATCGACCGTCGTGCATTCCGCATGATGCACCGCGTTGCGAATCGCTTCCTGGGCCACGAGCAGCAGGTTGCCGGCGACGAATTCGGGCAATTCCGGCATGTGCATCGCAGGATCTGCCGCGTGCACGACGATCCGAGGCGTGTCGCCCACGGCCAGATGATCGGCCATGGTCGCGAGCGACTCGCCGAAGGTGTGGCCCTCGAGCGGCGCCACCCGCAACGACCACACCGAATTTCGCAGGTCGTTGGACGCCCGCTGCACCATCCGCTTCGATTTCTCGATCTGTCCCGCGGCAACGTCGAATCGGCCGCCTTGCAAGGCGAAGCGGCTCGAATCGATCTGGAGCACCGCGCCGGCAAGACCCTGAAGGAGCGTGTCGTGCAGGTTGTTGGCGATCCGATTCCTTTCGGCGAGCGCCGCCCGAAAGCCGATCGCCGCCTCCCGACGCTTCTCGATTTCGCCGGTGAGCCGCGCTACCTGCAGAGCGACCTGCCGCCGCAGCACGACGGCCCAGGCAACGGCCCCGACGAGCACGGCCCCCACGGCCGCAAGCGCGAGAAGCAGCCGCCGTGGCGTCCACCACGGGGGCCGTCGCACGAGCAAAACGTCGCTCGCCGTCCGCACGAGCAGTCCGATGCGGTCGGGCGGTTCGGCGGGATTGCGTCCCCAGCCGGCCGTCACGATGCCCGTCACGTCGACCTCGCTCTCGGGCATGATCGGCTCGAGCAGCTTCAGCTCACGCTCCTGCACCTTGGCGACGACGAGCTTCGTGCCGGCGCGCAAAAGCATCTCGCCTCCTTCTTCCGTGCGACGGGTCTGCACCAGCGTCGCGGGAAACCGCACGAGGCAGCCGATGCAGTCCCCCCCTTCGATCATGACCTTCGTCTTCCAGGCCTCCACGTGGGCCCGTTCGATCGCTTCCGGCGCGATCGCCAGCGCGGCGAGCGGAGTGCCGGAGCCACGCTTCCGCACCAACGCGTACTTGAGCCCGACGACGGAGCCGCTCGAGTCGGGAAATCCAGCCACCTCCACCCGGTCGCCCGGCGCGAACGATTCCACCGAATCGCTCTTCACGGTGATGCCGCTGCGGCCATCTTGCAGATAGATCGCCTCGCCGGGGATGGCGTGGATCAGCGTGCCCTCAGTCTGGACCATACGGCCCGGCCGCTGCAGCGAGGCGTATCGCGCGAGCGCATCGATGCCCACCCGCGGCGCTGCAAACGGCTTGGATGGCGGCTTCTCGACGAGCCGAAACCACTCTGGCATGGACGAAGAAAGGGCGAGCCTCGTGCTCTCGCCACGTGTATTGAACATCGGAAAAGCGATGCCGACGACCGTCGCCACGGCGTCGACCAGGTCTGCGGTTTCGCAAGGCAGAATGGGAGCGTCAAAGTTCACCGTGAACTCCCTCCCCTCCGCCTCC
>JBIIMX010000203.1:0-6034 GCA_044337765.1 Pirellulales bacterium
TCGATTGCCCCCACCCCGGCCCGGGCGGTCCCGGGGAAAAAACGTCGCTCAATTTGCGGCTGCACACGCGCCGGGAACGACCGTGGTTTTTCCGGGGGAAACCGCCGGTGATCCGCTCCGCCCTGCCCCCGGCTCGAGGTGCTCGAGGTGCGGTTTCGGGGCGAACTTCCGACCGGCGAAATCGGTCCTGCGGTAGCGCCGAGAGCGCCGCGCGGTTTTCGGGATCCGGCGGATTGCCGGCTCGAGACCGAAAAGCCCTGCATTTCAAGGGCGAAATCAAATCGGGGCGGAGAGATTCGAACTCTCGACCTCCTGGTCCCAAACCAGGCGCGCTGCCAACTGCGCTACGCCCCGATGGCGGGCCCGCACGAGGGCGGGGCTGCGGCTAAGAGTCTACCGCATCGGCGGCTGGAGTCACTCCGCCAAATGTTCGAACAGTCGCTGGAATTCGTCGAGATTCGCGAATGGGATCACGATTCGGCCCGCCCCCTTGCCGTTGGCGTGCACCACCACCTTCACGCCGAGTGCTCGCCGCAGGTCATTTTCCACCGCGACTGTCTGGCTGGAACGCCTCGTGGCCGGACGGCCAGGCTTCCGCTTCACTGCCGTTCCGGCAGTCGTGGCAGTGCCTCCGCCACTCGTCTGATCGCCGGGTTCATCGAGCAGCCCATCCTCGTCGGCGAGGTCATCAGCACGGAGAATCTCGGCCACCTCCGCCTCGATCGCGCGGACGGAGAGTCCGTCCGCTGCGATCCGGTCCGCCAGCCGGGCTTGCTCCTCCTCGTCGCCCAGTGGCAGGAGCGCCCGCGCGTGCCCCATCGAAATCGCGCCCGAGCGAAGCCGTGTCTGCACCGCGTCAGGTAGTTCGAGCAACCGGATCAGGTTGGCAACGGTGGAGCGGTCGATCGAGAGCCGCTTCGCAAGCTCGTCCTGCGTGCCACCCCACGAGGCAAGATACTGCTTGAAGCTTGCCGCCTTTTCGAGCGGGTCGAGGTCGCGTCGCTGCAGGTTCTCGACGATGGCGATCTCCGACATCTGCCGGTCGTCGACCTCGAGCACCCGTACGGGCACCGCCCCCCAGCCCAGCCGCCGTGCGGCGAAGAGCCGGCGCTGGCCCGCGATGAGCTGGTAGCGGCTGCCATGCGCCCGCACCACGATCGGCTGCACAAGCCCGTGCTCCCGCAAACTGTTGGCCAGCTCCACGAGATCGGTGTCGTTGACGATGCTCCGCGGCTGCCACGGGTTGGGATCGATCAGCCCCTCGGCGATCTCGTTGGTGGGGAGCGACGCGGC
The DNA here is from genome assembly GCA_044337765.1 of Pirellulales bacterium. Taxonomy (GTDB): domain Bacteria; phylum Planctomycetota; class Planctomycetia; order Pirellulales; family UBA1268; genus CAMCQY01. Next base: position 1,294 of record JBIIMX010000203.1, read on the forward strand.
GGCCTGTTCCAGTTCCTCCGGCTTGTGCAGGATAAGCCGGGCGGCGACCGCGCCGAGTTCCTGGCGGTTGGGTTGGGTGGCCACGGCGGTGTTGCCATGTGCCGCCGGCGCGGGATCGACTCCAGCGCGGCCCAGCAGCGCCTCCAGCCCACGGCCCAAGCGTCGTTCCTTACTCACAGTCGCGTACCTCCATGCACAGTTCCGTGTAGGCCCGCGCTCCTCGTGAACGCGGCGCGTAATCGAGCACACTCTGCGCGTGGCTGGGCGCCTCCGAGACGGCCACGTCGCGAGGGATCACCGTCTCGAAGACGATCTCCCCGAAAAAATCCCTGACCTCGGCCTCGACCTCCGTCGTGAGTTCGAGCGAGGCATCGTGCATGGTGAGCACGATGCCGCTGAACCTCAGCCGGCCGGGCCGCTCGGCCATCACGTCGCGGATCACCTCGATCATTTGCGTGAGTCCTTCGAGCGCGAAGTATTCGCATTGAATTGGCATCAGCACTTCGGTGCTCCCGGCCAGCGCCGTCCGCGTCAGTTCGCCGACACTCGGCGGGCAGTCGATCAGGCAATAGTCCCAGGCATTGAGCCCGCGGGCGAGATGATTTTCGAGCACCATCGAACCGCTTCGGGCCGCTGCTGCAATTCGCTCCACATCGCGGACACTGCGGCTTCCGGGGATAATGGAGAGGTTGGGGATTCCGGTCTCCACCACGGCTTCGGAGAGCGGTGCCTCGGAGACGAGTGGGTGGGTCAGAGCGGGGGTTGCCCCAAACCCGGTGGTGGCGTTGCACTGCGGGTCGAGGTCGAGCAGGAGTGTGCGAAGGCCACCCCGGGCCAGGCCGGCAGCAAGGTTGGCGGAGGTCGTCGTCTTGCCGACACCGCCTTTCTGGTTGGCCACGCAGAGAATCCTTCCCACACACACATCCCTTCCAAACGCCAAGGCATGCACAACGCGTGCCCACGGAATATCGGCAGTAACCGGCCCGGCATGGACGTGGTTTCACGTGAAACCGCCCTGGTTGCCTAGTTCGCCCAGTTGCCGGTTTCACGTGGAACGGGTTTGGGGGCAAGGACAAGTTGGAAACTCGTCCCCACGGGGCAAGGACAAGTTGGAAACTCGTCCCCACGGGGCAAGGACAAGTTGGAAACTCGTCCCCACGGTGGCAAGGACAAGTTGGAAACTCGTCCCCACGGTGGGCAAGGACACGTTGGAAGCTCTTCCCCACGGGGGGCGGAAGGAGTTTGGCCGCGCGAGTCGTTTGACCCGTGGCCGCGAGTTTCCAACTTGCGGAATCCCCACGGGGGCAATGGACAAGTTGGAAACTCGTCCCCACGGTGGGCAAGGACACGTTGGAAGCTCGTCCCCACGGGGGCAGTGACCCGGGGCCGAGGCCGGCCGCATCACGATAGCGGGCTGAAGACCAGGCCGCTGGCGAGCTTGGGATAGAAGTAGGTGCTCTTGGCCGGCATCCGCTCGCCGGTCTGGCTGATCTGCCGGATGTCGTCGACGGTGGCCGGCATGACGAGTGCAGCCAGCGGATAGCGGCCCGTGCCCAGCCCCTCCACCACCTCCCGCACCAGATGCACGTAGCCGGGGGTGGGTATCTCGCCGGCTCCCAACAGGTCGCCGATCACGAGCCGGTGGAGGATCGACACACCGAGGCTCCGCCACGCAGCCCCATGGTCGGCCGCCACCGCCTCCATCCGCGCCCTGCCAGCCGGGGTCATCCGGGCCAGCGTCCAGGCCTGATCACCGGCCGTGTACAGACCCAGCGTGCCCTGGCTGTTCTCGGCCTCGATCTCCAGCCAGACGTTCTCGGCGTTGGCGGAGCCCATGCCCGCCGATTCAGTCGTGAAGCAGTCGCCGAGCCTGGCGACGAGGTCTGCTGCCGTGGCAACGGCGGGCTGCGTGAAAAGCCGGTGCGTGGGCAGCACGACCAGCCCCGGATCGCTCATGCCCACCAGCATCATCAGAACGAAGTTTGCCGGGTGGTCGGACGGAAGTGGAGCGCCCCAGTGTTCCGCGGCATACTCCCGTGCCACCTCGTCTCGGTATGTGCAGGCGGTCTCGTAGCGGTGGTGGCCGTCGGCAATGAAGACCGGCTTCGGCCCCATCAGACCCGCGATCTGGGCGGCGACCGATTCATTCGTCATCGGCCACATCCAACTCCGTACGCCGAGGTGGTCGGTCGCCTCCAGGGGTGGCTGACCGGCAACGGATGCGTCGAGCAGTTTCTGCACCTCGCCCTGCGGGTCCGGGTAAAGACCGAATACCGGGCTGAGGTTGACCCGGCAGGCCCGCGTCAGCAGCAGCCGGTCCTGCTTGGGGCCCGACAGCGTCTCCTCGTGCGGGTGGATCGAGCCGGTGCCGAACTGCTCCAGCCGCACCCGGGCCATCATTCCCCGACGGACATGCCCGCGTCCCTCGACTTCGAACTCCTGTTGGTAGACGTAGAGCGCCGCCGCCGACTCCTGCATGAGCACACCCTGCTCCCGCCAGGCCTTCAAAAACTTCGCCGCGCGGATGTAGCGGTTTGACCGGTCGTCGTCGCCCAGCTCCTCACGGTTGAGTTCGAGCCGGATCACATTGGCGGGGTGCTGCTCGTAGAGCCGCTGCTGGAGCGCCGCATCGATGACGTCGTAGGGTGGCGCGATGACCTGCGAGAGGGCGCCGATGTGCTTGGGGTCGTAGCGGAGTCCGCGGAGGGAGGCGATGGATGGCATGCGTGTGGATGAGCCGTGGGACGGTGGGCGGGGGGAACCGAGAAGCGTAGCACACGCCGGATGGGGACACGGCACGCTTGGAAACTCGCCGCCACGGGGACACAGCAAGTTGGAAACTCGCCGCCACGGGGACACGGGCCTCCACGGCATGTTTCCACGTGAAACGCCGGCAGCGCAAAAAAGCGGGGGCGTCGCATCGCGACGCCCCCACCATGAATCGAGTTGAGACCAGTCGAAACCCTGCCTGAGCACGGCCTTCGACCCTGGTGAACCGGACTAGTACCGGTAGTACTCCGGCTTGAAGGGACCATCGACCGGCACATGCAGGTACTCGGCCTGGGCAGGGGTGAGCTTCGTCAGCTTCACGCCCAGCTTGTCGAGGTGCAGGCGGGCCACCTCCTCGTCGAGTTTCTTCGGGAGCATGTGCACGCCGATGTCGTACTTGTCGGTGTCTGTCCAGAGGGCGATCTGGGCCAGCACCTGGTTGGTGAAGCTCGTGCTCATCACGAACGACGGGTGGCCGGTGGCACAGCCGAGGTTCACGAGCCGGCCTTCGGCCAGCACGATCACCGAGTTGCCGCTCGGCAGCGTGTAGCGGTCGACCTGGGGCTTGATCTCGACCTTCTTCACGCCCTTCGTGTTTTCCAGCCAGGCGATGTCGATTTCGAGGTCGAAGTGCCCGATGTTGCAGATGATCGCGTCGTTGGGCATCTGCTGGATGTGCGACCCGAGGATGACGTCGCGGCAGCCGGTGGCCGTCACGAAGATCTGGCCACGGGAGGCGGCCTCCTCCATGGTCGTGACCTCGTAGCCTTCCATCGCAGCCTGCAGGGCGTTGATGGGGTCAACTTCGGTGACGATCACGCGGGCACCGAGTGCCTTCATGGAGTGGGCAGAGCCCTTGCCGACGTCGCCGTAGCCGCAGACCACCACCACCTTGCCGGCCACCATCACGTCGGTGGCCCGCTTGATGCCGTCGGCGAGGCTCTCGCGGCAGCCATAGAGATTGTCAAACTTGCTCTTGGTGCAGGAGTCGTTGATGTTGATCGCCGGGAGCTTCAGCTCGCCGTTCTCATGCATCTGATAGAGCCGGTGCACGCCCGTGGTGGTCTCCTCGGAGAGGCCGCGGATGCCGCCGATCAGCTCGGGATACTTGTTGTGCACCATCGAGGTGAGGTCGCCACCGTCGTCGAGGATCATGTTGAGCGGCTCGCCGTCCTTGAAGAACAGCGTCTGCTCGATGCACCAGTCGAACTCCTCGTTGGTCATGCCCTTCCAGGCGTAGACCGGGAAGCCGGCCTTGGCGATGGCGGCAGCGGCGTGGTCCTGCGTGGAGAAGATGTTGCAGCTGCTCCAGGTCACTTCCGCGCCGAGTTCCTTCAGCGTCTCGATGAGGACGGCCGTCTGAATCGTCATGTGCAGGCAGCCGGCAATCCGCGCACCGGCGAGCGGCTTCGAGCGGCCATACTTTTCCCGCAGCGCCATCAGGCCAGGCATTTCGTTCTCGGCCAGCATGATCTCCTTGCGGCCCCAATCGGCCAGCGAAAGATCAGCGACTTTGTAGGGCAGGCGGGTTTCGACTTGTGACACGGCAAAGACTCCTGGAACGGGTGGGAAAGTTGAGCGGAATGGTCTCATAGTAGCCTTTCGACGGCAATCGCAAAGTTGGCTACCCGAGGGCCTCGAACCCTCTGCGGGCGGCGGCGACGAATGCCCGGACTTTTTCGGGGTCTTTCCGCCCCGGGGCGGCCTCCACGCCGCTGGCGGTATCCACGGCCGAAAGCCCCGTGAGGCGGATCGCCTCGGCGACGTTGTCCGGCGTGAGGCCACCCGCGACGGCCATTGGCACCGGCAGCACCCCGGCCCGGGCCAGCGCCGTCCAGTCGACCCGTTCCCCGGTCCCGCCGAGCTGGCCGGCGGTGGTGCCACGCGCAACGGCGGCATCGACGATCGCCATGACTGGAGTGCCGCCCGCCGCGGTCGCCTCCAGGAACCACTGCCGGGCCGAAGCCAGCGG
>JBIIMX010000204.1:0-5980 GCA_044337765.1 Pirellulales bacterium
CATCACGGAGCCGCGGATGCCGACGACGGCCTGGGCCCCTGGCAAGAGACTCGATCCCCGTATTGAAGATCTCCGCCATCAGCACAAGCCCGATCGCCAATGCGAGCAGGCACCAGTCCGCAGCAGACACGCGGAACATCGCTCCTGCGGCCACAACGGCCGCGGCCATGCCCAGATGCACTGCAAAGCTCGACTGAGTCCTGACGGCCCGGGACAGGCCCCGAAACGCATCGGCAAACTTCCGCGACCAGGTCCGGGCCCCAACGGTCATCTGAACGAGCCCACCTTATCCTGCCTTGACGTACGGATCGCCCTTTTTCCAGTTGCAGGGGCAGAGTTCATCACTCTGCAGCGCGTCGAGCACCCGCAGCACCTCGGCCACGTTTCGGCCCACGCGGCCCTGATTCACGTCGACCCACTGGATCACACCATTGGGGTCGACAATAAAGGTTGCCCGGAGGCAATAGCCCTCGGTCTTTTCCAGAATGCCAAGCTCGGCGGAGAGCTTTTGAGCTGCAATCAGCGGGAATTTGAGGTCGGCTAGGTCGGGGTGGGCCCGCCGCCAGGCGAGGTGAGAATACTCGTTGTCGGTGCTGCCACCCACAACGCTCGTATCCCGGTCGCCAAAGGCCTTCACCTGCTTGTTGAACTCGGCGATTTCCGTTGGGCAGACAAACGTGAAATCCTTCGGGTAGAAGAAATACACGACCCAACGGCCGGCATAGTCGGCATTGCCGAGCAGTTTGACATCATCCTTGCCGGTGCCAACGCAGGCCTGGGCGGAGTACTGGGGAAACAGATCGCCGACGGTGAGCATGGTAAGGTTCTCCGGGGAAGAGCCTCAGAGTGTACGGGGGCTGGTCCCGCTGTTCAACCGATCCCTGCATTCGCTCCGTGCATTCGTTCCCTGCATTCGCTCCATGGATTCAACACACGACAGCCCGTACCTCCACCACGACCCGCTCACGGCCCGGACGGTCTTCGTGGCCCCCGGCCGGGCCCAGCGGCCGAATGAGTTGGGGGGGGCGATCATCCGTTGTCCATTCTGTGCTGGGAATGAATCGCTCACTCCGCCCGACCTGCTGCGGGCGCCACGGTCCTCCGCGGCCCCCTGGCGGGCCCGGATCGTGCCCAACCGCTTTCCAATCGTGACCGGCTCGACCACTGAAACGCCCTCCGATTGCAGCCCCACAGGAACGCCTCGGCCCGCCTGCGGCGTGCACGAGGTCGTGATCGAGTCGCCGACGCACGTGCGGAGCATCCTGGCCATCGATCCCAGCGGCTGGCGGGAGTCCTGGGAACTGTGTCGGGAACGGCTGGCAATGCTCGCCGATACCGCCGGGCTGGCTTGGGCCACGGTCTTCAAGAACTCGGGCGGCCGCGCTGGGGCGTCGCTCGAGCACGTGCACAGCCAACTCGTCGGCCTCGACTTCGTGCCACCGGCCATCCAGGCCGAACTGGCCGCAGCGAGCCACGCCGACGATCCTTTCGGCGACCTGTTGCGGCGGGCCGAAACCGAGGCCCGGATCGTCGAGGAGGTGGGTGAACTGGTGGCGGTGGTGCCTCCCGCTCCGCGGCAGCCGTTTGAGACCTGGATCCTGCCGCGAACCGCCGAGACCTACTTCCATGCCACCTCGAGCGACCGCGTGGCCGCACTGGCCACCCTCACCCAGTCACTCATCGGCCGAATCGACAGGCTTTTGCCTGACACAGACTACAACTGGTGGCTGCATCAGCCGCCCTACGCCCAGGCCGCCGCCCGCGGTTCGGGCGGCCTCGTTCCCGGCCGGTGGCACTGGCATCTGGAGATCGTTCCACGGATCAACGGCCTGGCGGGTTTCGAACTAGGCGCCGGCTGCCACATCACGACCGCGACACCACAGGACTCCGCCCGCCGCCTGCGCGAAGCCTGATCGCCGCCTGTCCAGCTTTCCCAGCCGGCATCAGTGCTACCACCAGCCGCGCTCTGGACCGACAGCCGCTCCTGATTGTCGAAAACCCGTTTGGCGCACGGGTTCCCAGCCCCGACAATCTCAAGTCCTTCTCACAAGCGATTCTGGTCACGCTTCAGTTCAGCGCTCCAATTGGATCGCTTTCATTGGATCGCTCCAATTGAGCGATCCACTGCAGCATCCCCGTTCAGCATCCCCCGTTCAGCGCCACCTCCCTGGTTGCCATCATGTCGCCCTCCGTCCGGCTCGTTTTTGTTCTCCATAACCACCAGCCTGTCGGCAACTTCGACGGCGTCATCGAACAGGCCTACCGGGACAGCTACCTGCCGTTCCTGGAACTGCTCGAACGGCATCCCGGCATCCGGTTGGCACTTCACACGAGCGGCCCGTTGGCCGAATGGTTCGACCACCACCATCCCGACTATCTCGACCGCATCGCGCGACTGGTCGCGGAACGGCAGATCGAAATCGTGGGTGGCGCGTTCTATGAACCGGTGCTGGCGATGCTGTCGGCGCGGGACCGCATCGGCCAGATCAGGATGTCGACGGAATGGCTCGAGCGTCGGTTTCAGACAAAGGTGACGGGCATGTGGGTGGCTGAGCGGGTGTGGGACCCCGGGATGACCCGCGACATCGCCGCCGCCGGAATCGAATGGACGATTCTCGACGACTCCCACTTCAAAGCGGCCGGTCTCCCCGACGACCAGCTCGACCGCCACTGGCTCACCGAGGGGGATGGCGCGACGCTGGCCGTGTTTCCCGTGAGCGAACATCTGCGCTACGTGATTCCCTTCGCCGCGCCAGAGGCCACGATCGACCACCTGCGGTTCCTGGCGTCGCGTCGTCAGGGAGCGCTGGCCGTCTTCGGCGACGACGGGGAAAAGTTCGGCGTCTGGCCAGACACTCGGAAGACCTGCTTCGACGACGGCTGGCTCGAGACTTTTTTTGGTCTGCTCGAGTCCAACTCAGACTGGATTCAGATGTGCCTGCCGTCTGAGGTGGTTCGCGACGTGCCACCGGCCGGCACGGTCTGGCTGCCGGAATGCAGCTATCGCGAGATGATGGAATGGGTCCTGCCACCCGATTCGCAGCTGTCCTGCATCGAGGCGAGAAAGACCACCGGAGCGGATCCCCGGCTGACCAGCGTGTCGCGGTTTCTCCGTGGCGGCTCCTGGCGGAATTTCCGGATGCGGTATCCGGAGGCCAACGAGATGTATGCCCGAATGATGGCCGTGAGCCAGCGGATCGAGCGGCTGGCAGCAGCGCAGCCGGCCAGCGGCGGCCCTGCCGCCGCAGCTTTGGCCGAGGCTACGCAGGCTCTCTACCGGGGACAGTGCAACTGTGCCTACTGGCATGGCGCCTTCGGCGGGATCTACCTGCCGCATCTCCGCAATGCCATCTACCGCGAACTGATTGCCGCCGATGCGGCCGCCGACCGGGCGGAAGGCCGGCGGGCACCGTGGGTGGAGGCCACGACCGGTGATTACGACTTCGACGGCCGGACGGAAGTCCGCCTCTCCAGTGACGGCCTCGAAGCCTGGATCGCACCGGCGCGTGGCGGCATGCTCTATGAACTCGACCTCTACGATCAGGGTCATAATCTTCTGGCCACGCTCGACCGTCGGCCGGAGGCCTACCACGCGCAGGTGCTGGCCGGACCAGGCAACGCCCGCAGCGTGGTCGATGCATCGCAGGTGGCCCGGTTCAAGCAGGAGGGGCTCGAGCACATGGTCCGCTACGATGCCACGCGGCGAAAAAGCCTCGTCGACCACTTCTGGGATTGCGATACCCAGGCCGAGCACGTCGTGGCAGGCACGGCCATGGAGCGGGGCGATTTCGCGGCCGGCAGCTACGAGGCGAGCGTTCGCCGCAATCCCGGACGGATCCAGGTGCTGCTCTCCCGCGTGGGCAATGTCTGGGGCATTCCATGCACGCTGTCGAAGGCCGTGACACTCGAGGCTGGCTCCCGCACGCTGGAGATCGCCTATAAGCTCGAGGGTCTGCCTCCCGGCTTCCGTCAGCACCTGGCGGTCGAGTTCAACTTTGCCGGCATGCCAGACCGCGCCGAGGGCCGATTCTTCTACGACGAGACGCGGCGGAACCTCGGCGAACTTGGCGGCCGACTCGATCTGACCGACGTGCGGACGATCGGGCTGGTCGATGACTGGCTGGGAATCGATGCGCGTCTGGCCTTTGCTGAGCCGAGCAACGGACTCATGGCGGGAGTCTGGACGTTTCCGATTCAATCGGTGAGTCAGTCCGAGGGCGGCTTTGAACTGGTGCACCAGTCGGTGGTGGTGATGCCCCACTGGATTGTCACACCCGATGCCGACGGCGTCTGGAAGGTGGTGATGCGGCTCTCGATCGGCAACCCGAAGACTGCGGCCCAGGCTGCCGCGCCGCATGTGGCGGCACACCTCCCCCAGGGCAGAGTCGTGTCGGCGATCCGCTAGGCGCGAGCTTGTGACAGCGCGAGCCAGTCGAGCTCTGGTTCGATGGTCCCGGCTCGATACGGAAGCATTGAGACGGGCACCGGCCAAAGCCGCTCGGCGAGATCGTGGGCGCTCTGGAAGGCGATCGCCCGTGGGCTCGCAGGATCGTCACCGTCAGGCCATGGCTCGATCTGGGAGAGCACCACGGCCGACAGCCGTAGCCCGCGAGCAGCCGCGGCCTCCGCGACGGCCAGCGTGCGGCCGATCGCGCCCAGCCGCGCCGCATCCACCACGACCAGTGGCAGGTCGAGATCGCGGGCCAAGTCGGCATTGAGCGTTGTGTCTCCCAACGGAGAGAACAGCCCCCCCGCTCCCTCGACGATCACGATGTCGCTTGCATCCCGCCAGCGTGCGAACCCCGCGCGGAGCAGTTGTTCATCCACCTGTCGGCCCTCCGCGCGAGCACTCCGTGGCGGCGAGATCGCCGCCGCAAACATCTGCGGACAGACCGCCTCGACCGACAGCGGCCGGCCGGCTGCCTCCCAGAGCCTTGAGGCGTCGCTCCCGGGATCGCCGCCCGGCAGTGTGCCGCTGGCCGCTGGCTTGTAGACGCCCACTCTCAAGCCCGCGGCCGTTCCTTGCTTCACGAGGTGTCGGACGATCGCCAAGGCCACGGCCGTCTTGCCGACGTCTGTGTCGGTGCCGGTCACGAAAAAACCGCGTTGCCCCATGTCATCGCCCGTTTTGAGAACTTTTCCGCCATCGGGTTGCCCCGTGTAGATCAACGTTCTACACTGCAGTCTCGGATTGAGACTGAGTCTCAACTCCCGGCGACCTTGCCGTTGATCTTGTTTACCCATTTCGGTTCGCCTTTTCGAGGAGAGTGTGCCTGTGTCGCTCGAACACGTCGCCATCGGCTCCACGGCCCGCGTGGTCGACATCTCGGGGAATGATCCGACCGCGCTGCGACTGCTGGAGATGGGTCTGACGCCCGGCGTGAACGTCCGCGTCGTCGGCACAGCTCCGCTGGGCGGTCCGCTCGAACTGGAACTCCGCGGCTACAGGCTCTCGATCCGCCGCCACGACGCGGCCCGCGTGGCCATCGCCCAGTGACCGGCACGACACATGAGCGCCACCCCTGACGGCACCCCTTCGCCTGCAAGGCGTTCGGGCCGTGCCATTGTCGTCGCCCTGCTGGGCAACCCGAATACCGGCAAAAGCACGCTCTTCTCGGCGCTCGCCGGCATCCCGACGCGAATCGGCAATTATCCCGGCGTGACCGTCGAGGAAAAGCTTGGCCGCTTCAGCCATCGCGGCCAGCCGATCGAGCTCATCGACCTGCCCGGCACCTACAGCCTCGTGCCCCAGAGCCTTGACGAGCAGGTGGCCGTGGACGTGCTCCGCAGCCGACTCCCCGGCGTACCCTCTCCCGACTGCGTGGTCGTGGTCGCCGACGCGACCAACCTCGAACGCAACCTCTACCTCGCCACGCAGGCGCTCGAACTTGGCCTGCCGACCGTGGTTGCGTTGACGTTGTCAGATGTGGCCGACGAGAAGGGGATCTCGATCGATGCCGCGGAGCTCAGCCGCCGGCTG
>JBIIMX010000205.1:0-5954 GCA_044337765.1 Pirellulales bacterium
TGGAACGGCCCGAACGTCGGCAGTGGCGTAGCCGACGCCGCTGTAACCGATGCCGTATTTGTCGCTGGCCACGGCCTGCACCACCGCGGAACTGCCCGGCTGTTCCTTGACGGTGGGCTTGAAGTCGCCCTTGAAGAGTGCGTGCTCCTTGAAGTAGCCATAGGTGCCACTGGTGGCATTGCGACCGTAGAGGCTGATCGGCTTGTCCTTCCAATCGCCCTCCAGACCGAGATCGCCCCAGGTGCGAATCTCGGTCTTGCCGCCGCCCGTACGGTTCTTCGAGAAGATCGCATCCACCTCCTGCAGCGAGAGACTCTTGAGCGGGTTGTCTTTGTGGACGAACACGGCCAGCATGTCGATCGCCACCGGCACGACGACCGGTGCATAGCCGTGCTTTTCCTTGAAGGAGTCGATCTCCGAAGGCTTCCAGTCGCGGCTCATCGGGCCGAACGTGCTCGTGCCCTCCGTGAGCGCCGGCGGGGCCGACGCCGACCCCTTGCCTTCGATCCCCTCCTGCACGCTGGGATAAAATTTCTTGAAACCCTCCGCCCAGAGGGCCACGAGGTTGTTCATGGTGTCGGAGCCGACGCACTTCAGCGAGCCCGCCACCTCACCCGTCACCTTCGCGTAGGGCTTCAGGCTGGGATCGATCTCCTGATCGAGCGCTGCAGCGGTGCGGACGGCCACCGTCGAGTTCAGGCAGGCGCAGGCCGGCAGCAGGGCGAATCCGACAAACGCAAGGGCGACCGTTTTGAGCATGCGAGTCGACATCAGCACATTCCTTTGAGGAAAGCCGGGGGAACTGGTTTCGGATGAAATCGTAGCGGGAATTGCGAGCGTTTCATGAGCGACTGAAAACGCCCGGAAAACTCACCGATCTCCTGCTGCACCCCCGGGCGGTTTTCGTCATGCCTGCCGCCGTGGCGGCGCGAAGCCCCGCCGCAGTGTGTTTTCCGTGACCGTCCGCGGCACGAGAAACTGCTGGAGATAGTCTGGACCACCGGCTTTGCTGCCTATTCCCGACAGCCTGTAGCCGCCAAATGGCTGCCGGTGAACGAGCGCCCCGGTGATGCCCCGGTTGAGGTAGACATTGCCCGCCTGCAGAGCGGATTCGGCCAGATCCAGATGGGCCGGACTGCGGGAAAAGACGCCCGCAGTCAGCGCGTAGGGCGTGCCGTTGGCCATGGCTACCGCATGGCCGAAGTCGCGGGCACGAAACACGGCCAGGACCGGTCCGAAAATCTCCTCCTGGCCCAAGGGTGAGGCGGGGTCGACGTCGGCAAAGACATGCGGCCCGACGAACCAGCCCCGGTCGGCCATGCCACCGACCTCGACTGCCGCCACCTCGCGGGCCGTCCGCCGGCCCTGTGCGATGAACGACAGCACGCGGTCTCGCGACTCCACATCGACCAACGGCCCCATGCGTGTGCCCGGGTCGCCGGCCGGCCCGACACGCAGGCTCTTCACCGCCTCCGCGAGACGCTTGACGAAGGCATCGTGCACGCTTTCGAGCACGATCACGCGGGAGCAGGCCGAGCACTTCTGGCCCTGGAAACCGAACCCGCTCTGCACGACCGCGACCACCGCCTCGTCGAGATCGGCATCGTCGTCGACGATGATCGCGTTCTTGCCCCCCATCTCCGCGATCACCCGCTTCACGAGCCGGCTGTCGGCTGCCGCCGATGCCGCGGCTGCCTGCGCGTGAATCGATAGCCCGACGGCACGCGAGCCGGTGAAGGCCACGACCGCGGTGTCGGGATGCGTCACGAGCGTCGGCCCCACCTCCTCGCCGCGGCCCGGCAGAAAAGCGAGTGCCGCCGGAGGCACCCCCGCCTCGAGCAGGATCTCGTGCAGCCGCAGTGCAACGAGCGACGACTGCTCGGCCGGCTTCATCACCACCGTATTGCCGGTGACGAGCGCTGCTGTCGTCATGCCGGCGAGAATCGCCAGCGGAAAGTTCCACGGGGCGATCGCGATCGCCACGCCACGCGGCAGCCAGGCCGTCGTATTCTCCTCGCCCGGCACGTCCACCCGCGCCGGCCTCGCCAGCCGCAACGCCTCGTGTGCGTAGTAACAGCAGAAGTCGATCGCCTCGGCAACGTCGGCATCGGCCTCCCGCCACGGTTTGCCCACCTCGAAAACCTCGATGGCGGCCAGTTCAAAACGACGACGCCGCATGATCCGCGCCGCCTGAACGAGGATCTCGGCGCGTCGCTCCCAGCCCACCGCCTGCCACTCGGGCAACGCCTGCCGCGCCACCGCAACCGCATTGCCGGCATCTGCGGGCGTGGCCGCCGCCACCTCCGCGACAACCCGGGAATGATCTGACGGGTCGCGACGGGAAAACCGATCGGCGGTCGTGACACGCCGGCCATCGATGACGACCGGCACCGTCACAGGGCCGGTCGAAAAAACGGCAGCCGCCCGATCGATCGCCTCCTGCATGGCGTGCCGCGAAGCCTCGACGGCAAAATCGGCGAGCGGTTCGTTGCGGAATCCGGTCGCGGCGTCGGCCGCGTGCCCAGCGGCGACGGTGGCGGCCTCGGCGCTGGGCTCAGGCGGCGCAAGAAGCGTGGCGGGCGGCACATGTTTCACGAAGCCCGCCCGCAGGAACGAGTCGTTCGAGGAGTTTTCCAGGAGCCGCCTCACGAGATACGCCATGCCCGGCACGAGTTGGCCGTATGGCATGTAGATCCGCAGCCGCCAGCCTGCGGCCGTCACCGCCTCCTTCTCGGGATCGCCCATCCCGTGCAGCATCTGCATCTCGACCCCGCGGCGATCGAGGCCGAGGTGTTCGGCAACCGCCATGCCGTGCGCGAGCGACCGCAGGTTGTGGCTGCCGAGCGCGGGCCGCAGCGTGTTCGCGTGCTCCATAAGAAAGGTCGTCGCCGCCTCGTAGCAGGCGTCGGTCTGCCACTTCTGCCGCCAGACGGGCACGGGCCAGCCCGCTGCCTCGGCATGCACCGTCTCGTAATCCCAGTAAGCGCCTTTCACCAGCCGGATCCAGACCGGCGTGCCCCGCTCGCGGGCCCAGACGGCCAACGACTCGAGATCGCGAAGCGCGTCACGCAGATAGCACTGCACGACGACTCCACAATGCGGCCAGTCCCGAAACTCCTCCTCCATGGCGATCCTGCGGAAGATGGCGAGCGTGAGGTCCTTCGTGGCGTAGCTCTCCATGTCGATGTGTATCTGCGCGCGACCGGCGCGGGCCAACCGCCAGAGCGGACGCAGCCGCGCGAGCACGCGATCGGCGGTGCCGCTGGGGTCGATGGCGTCAAACTGGCTGTCGAGGGCGGACAGCTTCAGCGACACATTCACCCGCGGCATCGGCCCGGCGGGGCCGTCATCAACGAGTGGATCGGCACTCCACTTCGCGGCAAGCCCGGGCAGTTCGGTGAGCAGTTGGCTGTAGGCCGCGGCATAGGCGTCCGCTTCGGATTCGCTCGTGACCGCTTCGCCGAGCAGGTCGAGCGTGAAGCCGCGGTGATGCCGCCGTTGGGCCATGGCCGCCACTGCCGCCTCCGCGGGATTCGAGCCGGCGATGAACCGGCGGGCCTGCGCGAGCACTGCGGCCCGGATCGCCCGAGCGGTCAGCGGCGCAAGCCAGCGACTGCGGGACGCCTGCATCGCCATTTTGAGCGTCGGTGGCAGCCGCTCGATCACGTCGTCGTCGATGTATTCACGCAGGTGCCGGTCGAGGTCGGCCGGATCGTCGAGCATCGGCATGCAGTCGACGAGTCGGAACAGACGCACCTTCAGGTCGTCATCCTGCGTCGCCCATTCCGCCGCCTGCTGAACCCACCATTCCGGCGATACCGCCGTCGGTTCGGCAGCGATCGCCTGGTCGAGCAGGCTCCGCCCGATCTGCTGCGTCCGGCGTTCAATCTGCTGCCGGTCGGTCGGCGACAGCCGGCTGGGAAGCGCCCCCTCGAAAGAGGCTCCTGTCGTGCTGACCATGGAATCGGCCTCCTGTCTCCAAGTGATTGTACGGACAGCGTTTGCGAAAGGGTCGCGGCTGTCGGCGGCCGCCGAAAACGAGTCCCGCCGGCAACCCGTGCTACAATGCCCGCCATCGATGCAGGGCATGGTAGCCCTCTCGAACAAACTTTGCTTCGCACGCCCGTGAACCCTTCGGCAGGACAGGCCTTCGAACACTTGACGGCCACGCTCGAGACACGCGGTCCGGTGGTGCTGCCGGCCCTCCTGCTGTGTGACTTCGGCCACCTCGCCCTCGAGGTGGAGCGGCTGGAGGCAGCGGGTGCCGCAGGCCTCCACCTCGACGTGATGGACGGCCGTTTTGTGCCGCAACTCACCTACGGTCTGGTCGTGGTCGAGGCCGTGCGACGGGCAGCGAAAGGCCCCATCGAGGTCCACCTCATGGTGGAGGATCCGGCTTCGTGCATTGAAGCCTATGCCAAGGCGGGGGCCGACATGCTGACCGTGCACCTCGAGGGCCTCTCCGATCCCCGGCGGACGCTGGAGACGATTTCCGCACTCGGACCCAAGGCCCACTTGGCGATCAGCCCGGGCACTCCCGTGGCGCGGGTGGAGCCGTATCTGGACGTCTGTGACGGCGTCCTCGTGATGAGCGTGGAGCCGGGCTTTGGCGGCCAGCGATTCAACCCGGTGGCGCTCGAAAAGCTCTCCCATCTGGCCGCCCTGCGATCGCAGCGTGGTGGCTCGTTCAGGCTGGCCGTGGACGGCGGCATCTCGACGGAGACCATCGGCCCCGTGGCTGCAGCGGGAGCCGAACTGATCGTGGCCGGCAGTGCCGTGATCCGCTCGCTGGACTATGCCCAAGCGATCGCCCAACTCGAACAACTCGCAAGGGGTGCGGCATGACAACGCTCCCCTCGCGAGCCTCCTTCTCCGCAGGCATCTTCGCCGCGGAGAATACTTTCCTCATGGAGCCAATGCGTACTCAATGGCAGATTCGCTGATCGTGATCCGTGCAGGAGCCACTGACTTTGAACTGCAGGGCCGCATTCGCGGCTCGGTCGACCTCCCTCTGTGTCCCGAGGGGATTGCCGAAGCCGAACGGGCGGCCGCGATGCTCGCCGAATCGCAAGCGATCGCCATCTACACGTCCGCGGAACGCTCCGCCGTGGAGACCGGCCAGATCGTCGGCCGGGCCATAGGCCTGAAGCCGCGGGCCGTTCCCCATCTGCAAAACCTCGATCAGGGACTCTGGCAGGGGATGCTCGTGGAAGAAATCCGTCGCAAGCAGCCCCGGCTTCACCGGCAATGGCAGGACAATCCCTGGGCAATCGCACCGCCTGATGGCGAACTCCTCGAGGATGCCTGCGAACGCGTCGAGGGGGCGCTCGAAAAACTCCTGCGGCGGCATGGAGACGGCTGCGTGGCGCTGGTGGTGCCGTCTCCACTCGACCGCATCGTCCGCTGGATCGTCGCGGGTGAATCGATCGGCGACCTCTGGACACGTGATCCCCACGACGAGCCGCCCGTGGACATTCCCGTGGCATCGCAGTGGTCCCGAAAAACCGGCATCGATCGCCGCCAGCCTGCTCCGACATGAGGGTCCAAGCCGGTAGAGCACGACTTTTTCCCCGATCGCCGGCCGCCAATTCCGGCGCAGCCGCGCGGCAGAGCCGCGGGCTACAATGCCTGGCCCTGGCACGGTCCGTCCGCAGCCATTATCCCGCACCAGCGTGCTTCGGCACCCGTTGACACACTCGCATGGAACGCCGCCGCTCTCCGCGACCGATCTCCGAAACCGCCGCCGTCCCAGCGGCCATCGGCGTCGATGCCGACTCCGGAGCGGTCGCAGCCCCGGCAACCGAGGCTCGGACCGCCCCCAGAACAAAACGCGGCGTGCCGGAAGGACTCTGGCAGAAGTGCGAGGGCTGCGGTGCGACGATCTACCGCAAGGAAGCGGAGGAGATGCTGAACGTCTGCCCGCAATGCGGCTTTCACTGGTATGTGTCGGCGCA
>JBIIMX010000206.1:0-5947 GCA_044337765.1 Pirellulales bacterium
CTCGGCGGCGACATCGACGACATGCGGCCGCAGCACTTCCTCGACATGTGCGAGAAGCAGGCGAAGCAGGGGGTCGACTACATGACCGTCCACGCAGGCCTCCTCCAGGAGCACCTGTCGCTGACGATGCAGCGGATCACGGGGATCGTCAGTCGGGGTGGTTCGCTGATCGCCCGCTGGATGATGACCCACCGCCAGCAAAATCCGCTCTACACCCACTTCGAGGATCTCTGCGACATTTTTCGCGAGTATGACGTCACCTGGAGCCTGGGCGACGGCCTGCGACCAGGCTCGATCGCCGACGCCAGCGACGAGGCGCAGTTTGCCGAACTGCACGTGCTCGGCGAACTGACCCGGCGGGCCTGGAAGAAGGGCTGCCAGGTGATGGTGGAGGGGCCGGGCCATGTGCCCATGGATCAGATCGACATGAACATCAAGCGGCAGATGGAGGAGTGCGACGAGGCGCCCTTTTACGTCTTGGGGCCGCTGGTCACCGATATCGCGCCGGGCTACGACCACATCACCAGTGCTATCGGCGCGGCGCTTGCCGGCTGGAGCGGCGCCGCCATGCTCTGCTACGTGACGCCGAAGGAGCATCTGGGTCTGCCCGACGCAGAGGACGTGAAGCAGGGGGTGATCGCCTACAAGATCGCGGCCCATGCCGCCGATCTGGCGAGGCACCGGAAGAACGCCCGTGTGCGCGACGACGCCCTGTCGCGTGCCCGGTTCAACTTCGATTGGAATGAGCAGTTTCGCCTGTCGCTCGATCCGGAGACGGCGAAAAAATACCACGACCAGACGCTGCCGCAGGAGACGTTCAAAAGCGCCCACTTCTGCAGCATGTGCGGCCCGAAGTATTGCTCGATGAAGATCACGCAGGACATCCGCGACATGGCCGCAGCCGAGGCGGCGGCCGGGACCGAGAGCGAGCCGGTGGCGATCCAGCTGCCGTAGCGGTCAGCCCGGCGATCGGCGGAGGGTGACGCCGGCGGCGAGCGATGCGATTCAGCATCACTTCTTCGTCCACTGCGTGCCGTCGGCACGGTCCTCCAGCACGATGCCCGCTTCGGTGAGCTTGTTCCGCACGAGGTCGGCGGTTGCAAAGTCCTTCGCACCACGGGCCCGGGCCCGGATTTCGATGACCAACTCCATCAGCTTCGCCACCAGTCCCTCGTCGGCGCCGCCCGACTTCGCCTGTGGTTCCTTCAGGAAGATTCCCAGCGTGCCGGTGAGTTCGCGGAGCACGAGCATCATGGCGTCGAACGTGGCGAGCGACTCCGGCGAGGCCTTCTTCTCCAGCCCCTGCTGATCGACGAACTTGTTGGCCGTTCGCACGAAATCAAAGAGCGTCGCCATGGCGATCGCCGTGTTGAAGTCGTCGTCCATCGCCGCCAGGAATTTTTCGCGGAGGGCTTTGACTTCTTCGCCCGCGGCCCCGACCGCCGCATTCCCCGCCCGGCGATCGCGACAGGGCAGGGCATAGAACGACTTCCCGCTGACCCGCTGATACCGCGTAAAGAGCCGCTCGAAGGCCTCGAGCGCCCGGGCGCTCTCGCCAAGCGGTTCCTCGCCGAAGTGGATCGGGCTGCGGTAGTGCGTTGAAAGCAGGAGAAAGCGGATCGCCTCCGGACGGTGCCGGGCGAGCAGGTTCTTGAACGGCTCGGCGCCGGTCGACTTCGAGATCTTGGTGGCCGCCTGCGTGGCTGCCTCGGCGGCGGCATCGTCGGCCCCAGCCTCGGAGCCCCGCGGCCGGCCGCCGACCTTCCCGGCGGCTCCAGCCGCCTGCATCAGGCCGTTGTGCATCCAGTAGGTGGCCATCGGGCAGTCGTGGAGCGATTCGCTCTGCGCGATCTCATTCTCGTGGTGCGGAAAGATCAGATCGAGTCCGCCGCCGTGGATGTCGAAGTGCTCGCCGAGGATCGCCCGGCTCATCGCCGAGCACTCGATGTGCCAGCCCGGCCGGCCCGGGCCCCACGGGCTCTCCCACGACGGCTCCCCCGCCTTGGCCTTCTTCCAGAGCGCGAAGTCGGCCGTCGACCGCTTCCGCTCGGCGGTTGAGCCCCCTTCGCCCTGCGTCGCCTCGACGGAACGGTTGGTCAGCTTGCCGTAATCGGCATCTCGGGTGACGTCGAAGTAGACGTCGCCGTCCGATGCGTAGGCATATTCCTTCGCGATCAGGCCTTCGATGAAGGCGATGATCGTGCCGATGTGCTCGGTCGCCTTCGGCATCTCGTCGATGCTCTCGACGCCGAGCACGGCGAGGTTCTCGAGGTAGTCGGCGGTCATCTCCGTGGCGAGCTTCGCCATCGTGGTGCCCCTGGCCGCGCTCTCCGCGATGATCTTGTCGTCGATGTCGGTGATGTTGACGACCCAGGTCACCTTCCAGCCCGAATACTCGAGATACCGTTTGACGGTGTCGAAGATCACCGGGCCGACCATGTGGCCGATGTGGCTCGGCTTGTAGACCGTGGGACCGCAGAGATACATGCCGACCTGGCCCGGCTTCACGGTGACAAGCGGCGTCTTCTTCTTGGTGAGCGTGTTGTAGACCTCGATCGCCGGCAGGCTTTCGCCCGTGCCCATTGCCGCCTGCTTCGCTTCAGTCGTCGCCATCGCTCGCGTTCGCTCCAGTCTCTAGGTTTTTCGTTCGGAGATGTTTTCGGGGAATCTTCGTGAGCCGCCCGCACCGGCGGACATCGCGGGACTCACTCAACCAGTCACTCGTTCCAGCAGCACCACGCTCTCGGCAGCGATCGC
Organism: Pirellulales bacterium; assembly: GCA_044337765.1. Lineage (GTDB taxonomy): Bacteria > Planctomycetota > Planctomycetia > Pirellulales > UBA1268 > CAMCQY01. Next base: position 2,758 of record JBIIMX010000206.1, read on the forward strand.
CTCTTCGGCACCGATCGGGCCCACGCCCTCGCCGGTCTTGGCCTTGAGCCACACGTTGCCCTCGTCGATGCCGAGGACGGTGGCGACCCGCGAACGGATCTGCTGTCGATACGGCAGGATTTTGGGCCGCTGGGCAAAAATCACGCAATCCAAATTTACGACCCGCCAGCCGGCGGCGGCCACGCGGTCGGCGGCCAGTCGCAGCATCTCGGCGGAATCCCGCCCCTTGTTGGCCGGATCGTTGTCGGGAAAAAGCTCGCCGATATCTCCGAGTGCGGCCGCCCCGAGGAGCGCGTCGGTGATCGCGTGGAGGAGCACGTCGGCATCGCTGTGGCCGAGGGCCCGCCGATCGTGCGGAATCGTGATGCCGCCGATCACCAGGCCCGTCCCGGGGCCGAGCCGGTGGGTGTCGTGTCCGAGGCCAATGCGAATCATCGTGGGCGACGCCATACTGAAAAGTTCTCCGCAACGGGACGCCAAGGTTTTCCCCTATACTTCCCGCATGTACAACTCCAATCGTGGCGGGGCTGTCGATACCGACGGCGCTGCCGTCATCACGGTCGACTCGCTTGCCAAGGAATACCGCGTCTACGACAAGCCGGAGGGCCTGCTGGCGAGCGTCACGGGCCTGTTCCATCGCACGAGCCGGGTCGTGGAGGCGCTCCGCGGCGTGAGCCTCACGGTCGGCCGGGGGGAGTTCGTGGCGCTGCTGGGCCCCAACGGCGCCGGCAAGACGACCTTTCTCAAGCTGCTCTCCGGGATCATCACGCCCTCGCGGGGCACCGCCCGCGTGCTTGGCCACGTGCCGTGGGAGCGGACCGACGACTTCCGACGGCGGTTCGCCCTCGTGATGGGCCAGCGCAACCAACTCTGGTGGGACCTGCCCGCCGCCGAGAGTTTTCGCCTCCACAAGGAGATCTACCGGATCGAGCCCGCCCGCTTCGAACGCACCCGGGACGAACTGGTCGACCTGCTCGGCGTGCGGAAGCTCATGCTCCAGCCCGTCCGCGAGCTATCGCTGGGCGAACGGATGAAGCTGGAACTGGTCGCCGCGCTCCTGCACGAACCGGAGGTGCTGTTTCTGGACGAGCCTACGATCGGTCTCGACGTGGTCGCCCAGCACACGATCCACGACTTTCTCAAGGCGGTGCAGGCCGAACGCCAGGTCACCGTCATGCTGACGACACATTACATGAAGGACGTCGCCGCGCTGTGCGAACGCGTGGTGGTGATCACGCACGGCAGCATCCTCCACGACGGACCGCTCGAGGAGATCGTCGACCGCTTCACGACGCACAAGATCGTCACGCTCGACCTCGAAACCATCCCGGCGGCGGGGCAGATGGAGCGATTCGGATTCCCGTGCGAGATTCGTGGGCCACGGGTGACGCTCCGCATCGACCGCACGCGGATTGCCGACGTGTTGCCGGAGATTCTCCGCAGCGAGAGCGTCCGCGACGTGTCCGTGGAAGACGTTCCGCTCGAAGAGATCGTGGCGACGCTGTTCCGTGCCGGAAAAGCCTCCGCGATGGCAGAGGCGAACGCATGAGCAGTGCCGCCTCAAACGGCCGTGCTCCGGCACACGCATCCGGCGGCCCGTTCGCCGGCCTGCGGACCTGGTGCACGATGCTCGCGATCTGTCTCGAGGAGCGGCTCGTCTACCGGGGCGACTTCATCATCGGGACGCTGATGCGGTTCCTGCCGATCGTGACCCAGGTTTTTCTCTGGACCGCCGTCTTCAACGCCACCAGCCGCACCGACATTGCCGGCTACTCGCAGAACGACATCGTCGCCTACTACCTGCTCACGATGGTGACGCGGGCCTTCTCCAGCATGCCAGGACTTTCAGGGGGTATCGCGCGGAGCGTCCGCGACGGCTCGGTGAAGAAATACCTCGTGCAGCCGGTCGACTACGTCGCCTACCTGCTGGCGGCGCGGATCGCACACAAGCTCGTCTACTACATCGTGGCGATCCTGCCGTTCGCGGGCGTGTTTTACGTCTGCAGGAGTTATTTTCCGCCCGTCCCCGACGTCGTCACGATAGTCGCCTACGTGTTGTCGCTGGTGCTCTCGTTCCTGCTCGGCTTCTTCATGGAGGCGACGCTCGGCATGCTCGGCTTCTGGTTTCTCGAGGTGTCGAGCATCATCTTCGCCTACATGCTCGTGCAGTATCTCCTCTCGGGCCACATGTTTCCGATCGACATGCTGGCGGGCATTCCCACCGGCATCGCCGGTGTGTCGGCCGCCGACGTCATCCGCTGGCTGCCGTTTGAATACACCGCCTACTTTCCCGCGGCCGTCTGGCTCGGCAAGATCCAAGGTGCCACGCTGGCCCGCGATCTCGCCATCGAGGCGGGCTGGGTGGTGGTGATGGCCGTCGCCTGCCGGATCGCCTGGTGGCGGGGTACGCGGCGCTACAGCGCGTTTGGAGGATAGGGAGCTGATCGCTCAGCGACTGGGATAGTTACCGCATTGGTCGCCGGATGGCAGAAGTCTCGTCGCGAGGCGAGGATACGCCAAAGCTCCTCGAGCTTCCGCCAGTCCGGCTCCTCAGCATCTCGGGTTCACGGTGCTCACTATGCAAAGATACATTTCCATCTTTCTGACGTTTGCGCGGGCGTGTCTCGTCCGCGACATGACGTTTCGTGCCAATTTTCTGCTCGAGTGCGTCACCAGCCTCGGCTGGATGTCGATGAACCTCGCCTTCTATCTGCTGATCTTCACGTTCACGTCGGAGATCGGCAGAAACACCGGCTGGTCGAAGGAGCCGTTCTTCGCCTTCGTGGCAACCGGCCTGATCATCAACTCGATCGTGCAGGCCCTCTTCATGCCGAGTGCCGAAGAACTCACCGAGATGGTCCGCACCGGTGGCCTGGATGCCATCCTCGTGCAGCCGCTCGACGCGCAGTTCATGCTCTCGATGCATCGAGTCGATTTTTCGTCGTTCGCCAACGGCCTGGTCGGCGTCGGCCTCCTCGGGTGGGCGGTCTCCCGCATGGACCACGTGCCTCAGCCGGTGGCGTGGCTGCTCTATCCGCTTCTGATCCTCTGCGGCGTGGCGATCCTCTACAGCCTCATCATCATGCTCGCCGCGGCCACGATCCTCCTCGGCCGCAACCAGAGCCTCTACGATTTCTGGTTCTATCTCACGAACTTCTCGCGTTATCCAGCTGAGATCTACGCCGGTCCC
>JBIIMX010000207.1:0-5922 GCA_044337765.1 Pirellulales bacterium
TGCGTGCAGGCGAATGTCGTCGCTTCAGTGGGACCGTAGCCGTTGACGAGCCGCGTCTGCGGCAAGAGGGACAACGCCTTGCGCACGTGCGGCACCGAGAGCACGTCGCCGCCGGTCAGCACGTGGCCCACCGTCGCGAGAATGTCCGTACCAGAGTCGATCACATGATTGAAGAGCCCGGCCGTGAGCCAAAGACAGTTGACCCGCTCCTCCCGGATGACCTGTCCGAGCCTGTCGAGATCGGGATGCCGGTCGGGAAACACGCTGCAGGTGCCGCCGTGGAGCAGGGGGGCCCAGAGTTCGAACGTTGAGGCGTCAAACGCGGTCGGTGCCAGGAGCAGCGTGCGAAGCTCGGGACCGAAGGGCACATAGGACTGGCCGGTCACGAGGCGGACCACCGCGCGGTGCGGCACTACGACCCCCTTGGGCCGGCCTGTCGAACCGGACGTGTACATCACATAGGCCGGGCTCTCCGCGGTGGTACTGGCCGTCGGGGCTGGAGCGGCATCGGCCGCAGCCGACACCTTCCGCCACGGCTCGTCGCCTGCCATGAACACCATCCCGATACCAGCCTTGGGCAGACGGTTGATCCATGCCCGCTCCGTGACCAGAAGCGGCATCCGTGTGTCGGCGATGATGGAGGCCAGACGCTCGTCGGGATACTCGGCTGGCAGCGGCGCATAGGCACAGCCCGCCTTGAGAATCCCCAGCACAGCGACGACGAACTCCACCGAGCGATCCAGAAGAATGCCTACAAAGCTGCCGGGCTCGGCACCGCTCGCCTGCAGGTGGTGGGCCAGCCGGCTGGCCGCGGCATCGAGTTCGCCATAGGTCAGGCTTTGGCCGTTGCACGATACGGCAACGGCCGTCGGCGTGCGTGCCGCCTGCGCCGCGAAGCGATCGACGAGCGTAGCATCGAGAAGCACTTCTCCCGCGTCTGCTCCCGCTGAGCCTGCGGCCAGAGCGAGCGTCGCGGCCCGCTCGTGCGGCATGGCTATCGGCAGTCGTCCAATCGGGGCGTCGGGGTCGGCCGTGGCCGCGGCCAACAGCGTCGCCACACCGTCAAGCATGCGGTCGGCCGTGGCTGCCTCGAATAGATCGGTCGCGTATTCCAGACGGAGTTCGATTCCGCGCGCAGTCCGCACTGCAAATAGCGTCATGTCGAAGTGAGACACGCCGCCGTCGAACGGGAGCGGCTCGGTCACGAGTCCGGGCAGCTGCAGCGGCGCGGCGGTGTCGTCCTGCCAAACGAACATCACCTGAAACACCGGTGCCCGCGCGGCATCGCGGCGTGTGCCAAGCAGGTCCACCACGCGTTCGAATGGCAGTTCCCCATGGGCAAAGGCGTCGAGCACCGTAGCTCGTACGCGAGCGAGCAGTTGACGAAACGAAGGCCTGCCCGACAGGTCGATGCGGATCGCCAGCGTGTTGACGAGGCACCCGATCAACTCGGCCGTTTCCTGACGGTTACGGTCCGCTAGCGGCGTGCCTAGGACGATATCCTCGGCATCGCTCCAACGGTCGAGAACTGCTGCGAACGTCGTCAACAGCACCATGAAGGGAGTGCATGTTTCCCGCCGCGCGAGCAATGCCAGACCGTCATCGGCTGCAGGCTCGAGCAGCCTGCATGCCACGGCGCCTCGGAACGACTCCTCCGGCGGACGGGCCATGTCCGTGGGCAGGTCGAGGTGCGCCGAAGCACCTGCCAGTTGCCTCCGCCAATAATCCTCATGTTCGACAACTTCAATGCTGCGTACCCAATCGTTCTGACAGGCGGCAAAGTCGGCGTATTGAATCGGCAAGTCGTCGATGGCAGGCTCGCGGCCATCCCGCAAGGCCTGGTAACCCTCCCCCAATTCCCGATACAACACGCCCATCGACCAGCCGTCGAAGACTGCATGGTGCATGAACACCGCGACGACATGCTCCTCGGGCGAAAGGCGGACAACGCAACCCCGGACGAGCGGCCCATGCTCGAGATCGAACGGCCGCCGGTGTTCCGCGACCAGCCGGGCGAGCGCGTCGGCCTCCCGTTCAGCGGACGTCGCCCCAGCCGCATCAACACTGACGAGCGGCCACGTCGCCGTTTCCGCCACGGTGGCCACGACCTCGCCCTCCATGAAGGTGAACGTGGTCCTCAACGACTCGTGCCTTGAAACGATCCGGTTCAGTGCGGCGGCGAGTGCCGCGACGTCGAGCGGTCCTCGCACGATATGAGCGGCAGCGATCGTGTAGACAGGCGACTCGGGCGCATACTGCTGCAGAAACCAGAGCCGGCGTTGTGCCGCCGAGACAGCCACGACCCGCGGCCCCACGGCGGTCACCGTGCCGCAGCGCGGGCGGCAGACAACGGCCGCCACCGTGCCTGAGGGTTGCTCGGCCACTCCAGGTGATGTCCAGCGTGCCGCGAGCCCGGCCAGCGTGGGCTGCTCGAAGACATCGCGAACGGCAGCCTCGACACCGAAAGCGTCCCGCGCGCGGGTCGCAAGACGCATCGCGAGCAGCGACGTGCCTCCCAAGGCGAAGAAGTCGTCGTGGCGACCGATCTCGTCCACGGCCAGCAACGATTGCCATAACGACGCCATGATCGTCTCGCGTTCACCGTCGGGCCGTTCGAACACGACGGACTCCCCCGCATCGCCCGCAGCATCATCACCCCGCCCCTGCGCAGCCGCGAGGCCTTCGAGCGCCTTGCGGTCGACCTTGCCGTTGGCGTTCAACGGCAGCGCCGGCAGCATCACGACCCGCGACGGGACGAAGGGCTCAGGCAGACGACCCCGCAGCCACGACCGCACCTCGGCCGGCCGCAGTGCGGCCTCCTCGTGACCGACGACGAAGGCGATGATCGACCGGGCCATGCCGGCATCCCCACGGACCACGGCGGCCACAGACCGCACCTCGGGATGCGTCGCAAGGACCGTTTCGATCTCCCCAAGTTCAACGCGGTGACCACGAATCTTCACCTGATGGTCGGTGCGGCCGAGAAATTCCAGCTGGCCGTCCATCCGCCAGCGACCGCGATCGCCGGTGCGATAGAGCCGCGCGTGCGAATCATCGCGGAATGGATCGGCGACGAACCGCTCCGCCGTGAGTTCCGGCCGGTGCCAGTAGCCCCGCGCGACGGCCACCCCGCCGATCCAGAGGTCGCCGGCCACGCCCCGTGGCACCGGCTCCCTATGACGGTCAAGCAGATAGACCTGCGTGTTGGCGATCGGCCGGCCGATCGACGGGAGATCGGGCCAGGAGGACGGGTCGGGCGGCAGGAGATACCCGGTCGCGACGTGCGTTTCGGTCGGACCGTAGTGATTCCAGAGCCGACACGCCGGCACCCGCGTGAAGAACTGCCGGATGGCCGGAGTGATCCGCAGCTGCTCGCCGGCGACGATCACCTCCCGGAGGGACTGCGGAAAGAGCTGACACGCCTCCGCAGCCTCCGCCAGGTGGTCGAGCATCACGACCGGCAGAAACAGCCGGTCGATGCCGTCGCGATCAATCGCTGCCAGCAATGCCGACGGATCCCGTCGCACTTGTCCCGCGACGAGCACGAGCGTTCCCCCGGACAGCCAGGTCGAGAAGATCTCCTGAAATGAAACATCGAAGCCCGGACTCGCGAACTGCAGCGTGCGGTTACCCTGGCCCATGCAGGAGGTTGCACCCTGCCACGCCAGCAGATTCACGAGCGGGCCGTGTGGCATCGCCACCCCCTTGGGCTGGCCGGTCGAACCCGACGTGTAGAGCACGTAGGCGAGGTGCTCAATCGACGCGGCCCCACGCGGCAGCACGGTATCCTTGAGTTGCGGCACAGCAGCATCGTCGTCAAGAAGGAGCAGGACCGGATCGCCAGCTTCGCCAGCCTCGCCTGACGACTCCGTCGCGCGGCGGCCTTCCGCGAGCACACCGCGGAGACTTGGCAGCGACGACCTGTCGGTCACCACCACCGGGCAGGCGGAATCGGTGAGCATGAATGCGAGCCGCGAGGCGGGGAGCGACGCATCCATCGGCACGTAAGCGCCGCCGGCCTTGAGGATGCCCAATATCCCCACGAACAGATCGGGAGACCGCTCCACGAAGAGCCCCACCGGCACATCGGGCCCCACACCGAGTTCCCGGAGTTGGACGGCGAGCCCGTCGGCGCGGGACTTGACCTCGCGGTAGGTCCAAGCACCAGCCTCCCACGCCAATGCCACGGCATCAGACATGCGATCGGCTTGCGCGTCGAACTGCGTGTGAACGCATTCCGTCGGAGAGGGTGGCCCGACCGAACGATTCTGTTCGGTCGTCACCAGCCGCCGTTCGGCCGGCGTCAGCAGGGAGATCGCATCGAGCGGCGTCGATGGATCGGCGGCGACGTTTCGCACGAACGAGACGAACTGTTCCGCATACGCGGCGATGGTGGGCTCGTCGAAGATGTCGGTCGAGTATTCGAAGCGGCAGCGCAGTCCGTCGGCCGTGGCCACTATAAACAGCGTCAGGTCGAACTTGCTGGTGCCGGTCTCCACGGGCGTGGAATGCACGACGACTCCGCCCAGCGACACGTCAGGGAGGGGCTGCCGGAGGAGTACGAACAAGACCCGGAAGAGCGGCTGTCGATCGGCCGTCCGCCCGCGGGCGGCGACCTCCACGATCTGCTCGAACGGCAGGTCGACGTGCTCGAAGGCAGCACGGAATGCATCGCGAACTCGGCCGACAACGTCGCGAAAGCCACGCGCACCGAGGCCCGCGTCATTGCCGCCCGGCTGGTCCTGCCAGCGCAGACGGATCGGCAACGTGTTCAAAAAAAGCCCGACCTGCGATTGAGCCTCCGGACGACGTCGATCAGCGACCGGCGTGCCGACGACGATGTCGTCCTCGCCGCTGATTCGGTGGAGCCAGGCATGACAGGCTGCCAACATGACGGTGAAGAATGTGACGTGCTCCTGCGACGCCAGCGCCCGGAGACTTCCGACCGTTTCTGCGTCGATCGTGAAATGGTGCCAGGCCCCACGGCCGGTCGCCACGGGCGGCCGCGGCGTGTCCGTCAGCCAACGCGGTCCGTCGGGTGGATCGCGGAGTGCCTCCCGCCAGAATGCTCGATGCCCCGGCGTCACGGGCTCCGCCGGCATCATCGCCGCGACAGGCGGCGCAGGCGAACCATTGTTCAGACGAGTCGGTTCCCCGAAGCCATTCACCGAATCCAGGGTGAGGTTCGACAGTTCCTCGAAGACTAATCGCAACGACCAGTCATCGATGATGCTGTGGTGAAACACGAAGAGCAGGACGCTTTCGCCATCATGGGCATCCTCGACCAGAAGCACCCGCCAGAGCGGGGCCAGGCCAAGATCGAACGGCCGCCTCGCCTCGGCACGCAGCATCTCCGTGATCGCCTGCTCCCACTCGACGCCCTCGGCACGGGGCGGCGTGGCTTCCGACCAAGGGATGTCAACGCATCCAGGTGCGGTGATCCGCTGCACGAGCCGATCTTCCTCCATCACCAGCGCGGTGCGGAGGGCAGGGTGTCGATCCATGATAGCGCCGATCGCGGCGCGGACCCGACGCCAATCGACGGGGGCGGTCGTCCTGAACATGACCGACTGGTTGTAGGTCGCCGGATCCGGCGAGAGCCCGTGCGTCAGAAACATGCCCTGCTGCGCCGCCGAGGCCGGCATGTCGGTCGTGCCTTCGGCCAGGATCGTAACCGGCGCGTCGCCCGTTTGAGGAACAGTTGGTGAGGCCGCCGTTTGCTCCCGCAGGACCGTCGCCGAAGCGATGAATGCCGCCAGGCCCGCGATGGTGCGTCGCTCGAACAGCTGGCGCAGCGGCAGTTCCACGCCCCACATCTGGCGGACCGTCGCCACCAGTTCCATCGCCACGAGCGATTCGCCGCCGCTGTGAAAGAAGTCGTCGTCCACCCCGATGGAATCGACACCCAGCAGATTGCACCAG
>JBIIMX010000208.1:0-5904 GCA_044337765.1 Pirellulales bacterium
CGCCGCTTCCAGACTCTTTTCCAGACTCTTTTCCAGACTCTTTTCCAGACTCTTTTCCAGACTCTTTTCCAGACTCTCCTTCGGCAGCGTCGGATCCACTTTTGCCGGATGCGGCCTCAGGTTTTTCACCCGACTCAGCCGCCGGCCTGCTCTCGTCAGGCTTCGGTTCCATGCGTTTCGCAAAATTGCCGATGTCGCCCGCCAGCCCGCGTGTCTCCTCTGCGAGCGCGGCCTGACGCTCGATGAGCTGCGACTCCTTCGATCCAGCCTCGGTCGATCCCTCCACGTCGCGTTGCCTCGCGATCAGCTTCGTGATCCGTCCGAGAAACTGACGCACCTCTTCCTTCTCGCTCGCCAGTCGCTTGTCGGTATCCCCCGACTCCAGCAGCGTGAGCAGCTCGCGCAGCGTGTCGAGCGCATTGGTCTGGCTCGTGCCCGCCTTGAGCAATTGTCCCTTCTGCAACAGCTGCACGATCGTGTCGAGGCGGTCGCCCACCTCCGCATCCCGCGCCTGCTCGAACACGCTGCGCAGGAGCGCAGCCCGCCGCGGATCGCTGGGGGCCAACAGGTCCGCCAGCCGCAGGAATGTCTTTTCGAGATCGCGAAACTGCTGCGCCAGCTCCTGTTCGCGGGTGGCGAGGCCGCCACCCGCCGGCACAGCGTTCGCCGCCGGTTTCGCGGCCGGCTCCTCGGCAGCGTTGGTCACCCCGCCCCACGCGCCCATCATCAGGAGAAGGCACAGCGTGCCCCTCAACCGGCCCCTCCCCACAACGAGTGCGGGCACCGACAAGGGGGGCGCGGCAAAAAACCACTGATGGAATCCTGTTCGAATCGCCCGGCTCTGAGAAACTCCAGAGCATGTGCACTCTCGAGATGCTGAGGAGCCGGTCGGAGGCACGCGCAGGAGCTGGTGAATTCTGCGACTCACGAACGATCCAAGATTCGTCCAAGAGCCTCCCGTAGCAGAATCCGCCGGCGACGAGCATGCCGCAGCCGGCGAACCAATGCGTTCTTTCAGCACCTGCGGATACCGGCATTGAGACCGACTGAATCGGGGGATGGTTCTCATGGCCGCTCCAACGCCTCCCGGGCCCGCCGCTTCTGCTGCTCGAGTGTTTCGGCGCGAATCTGCTCCTGGGTGCGGATCATGCCCCTCAGTCGCTCCACAACTTCGTTGAACGATTCCAGCTCCATCATCTTATCGAGGACCGCCCGCATCCGGGCGAGCACTTCGTCGGCCCGGCGCACCAAGTCCTGACGACCAACTCCCCCCCGGCAGGCCTTGGCCAACGCGGGCAGGTCCTGCATGGCAAGCGTGGCAAGTGGTTCGGCGATCTGGGCGATGAGCCGGGCCTCGAGCTCCGGAGTGATCAGCTGATTGTTGGTGAATTCCAGGTGGATACCGCGGAATGCCTCGGCCAAATCGGCGGTCTCCCCCGCGGCGCGAGCGGTGGCGTCAGCGAGCCGGGCGGAGGCAGCGGCGGGATCATCGCCGTCAGCGGCGGCGGCATCTCCGACAGGCGCGGCAAACCCGTCGCGAGCCTGGGTGAGATCGGCCACGCAGCTCTCGTACCGCCGGCGGAGGAGGATCTCGCGGGCTTCGAGCATCGCCACGAGCGTTTCGGGGGCGACCACGTCGAGCGACCAGACATCGCTCGTGCCGGCATTCGGCCCTCCGCCGAGCGTGCAGCTGTCGGCGGCGGTGACGGACACTTCCAACCTGCGGCCGACCGCCAGTTCGAGCGGTTCGAGTTGCACCACTTCCGCCGCATCCGCGGGCAGTTCCACGACCGCGTCGCCGACACGCACTCGGGCCACCGGCAGCGAGGTTTCGCTGCCATCCGCCACCTTCAGCCGGACGGCAGCCGCTCCCAGCCCATGGTCGTCGGAGATGGTGCCCACCAGCGGCACCCTGGCCCGCGGCGTGACCGCGGTCGAGATGCCACGCAGACGCATCGCGACCTGGGGCGGCTCGTCCGGGAGTGCGGAGAGCGTGAACGTCACCGGCTCGCGATTCGACAGGCCGTCGGTGTCGGTGAACCGCACCACGATGGTGCGGTCGGCATCGAGCGCCGCGACGCGCCCGACGATCGTGCGGCCCGCTGCCGAGGGCGGCCCGGCTCCGGCCGCCAACTCTGCGGCGGAAAGCGTGGCCAAGAGCGTCTCGGCAGCCGACCCGCCGCTTTCCACGGCCACCATGGTCGCCGCGGAGAGCGGCTTCGTGCAGGTGCAGGCGATCTCCACCGCCGACCCGCGCGGAATCTGCACGATCCGCACCGGCGGCGCTTCCCGCGGGTCGCTACCGAGATATGCGGGGGGCGTCCATGTGATCAGCAGTTTTTCAAGCGCCGGTGGATCGAGCACTGCGAGCCTGAGATCACGCAGTCTGCCATCGCCGCCGCGAACCTCCAGTTCCATGCTGTCGTTGACTGCCTTGAGCAGATGACCGAACGCTTGGCCGTCGGCCGCGACGCCGCCCCGCGCTCCCATCCGGTCAACATGCCAGGTGCCGCGCCGCCCTCGCGACGGCTGCCGCCCGAGGCCTCCGGCATCCACCACCCGCGACCGCAGGTCGACCACCTCCGGCAGCCGGTCGGCGGCCTGCGCCCGCACGATCACGTCGACATCGCTGCCACGAGCCACCTTTCGCACGCCTCCGGGAAAATCCTCGATCGCCAGCTGCACCCGCCGCGGCCAGGGCTCGTCGCCCAAGAGAGGCAGTCGTCGGACCCACAGGCCCGCAACTGCAGGCCGCGCCAGTGCCAACCCCGCCACGCTCGCCACCGCGGCGAACGCTGCAAAGGCAAGCATGGCCAACTGCCGTCGGCGGAAGATCCGCTCGGGACGAACCTGCCCCAGGTGGGCGGTCGCCTCTGCGGCGGTGCGGGCCAGCAGTTCGGGATTGAAGTCGGCGTCGGGCTGGTCAGCCAATTCGATCGCCGTCGACAGACTGTCGCGAAACGACGGATGAGCCCGCTCGACGACCAGCGCGAGGCTTTTATCGCCCAGATCGGTGGCAAGTCTTCCCAGCAGCTTGCGAGCGAGGAGAACGGCAAACCCGGCGACGGCCACAGCCAGCAGCACCGCCCGCGCCCACCACGGCGGCTCCACGCACCAGTCGATCGCCAGCGATGACCAGAAGAACGCGACGCCGGCCAGACACAGCCACGCCAGCGACTCCACCCATATCCAGCCACGGGTCTGCCGCCGGAGCGTTGCGAGCATCTCCTTCAAAGCCGCCACGTCGGCGGCGGCACTCCGCCGGCCCTCGGACGAAGGTGGCGGCGATGGTGGATCGATGACAAGCGTCACGGTGTGGTCTCGACGGTTGCGGAACGATGCGGTGCGAAAAGTGAAGGGACAGAAAGAACTGAAGAGAGCGGAGTGAGGAGTGCCTGAGGCTCACGCGAGCTTGACGAGCCGCCGCAGAACCCATTCCATGCACAACAGGCCGACGCCGACCCCGAGCAGGATCCCGTTGAGCCGTCGCTTGAACGCCCCGTCTGGTGAGCCGGTCTCGTATTCCCGCCGGGAACAATCCTTGATGCCGGCGGCAAGTGCCTGTGAATCCATGGGCGTCCAGGACTGCGCGGCCAGAATATGGGACGTGCCGCCCGAGAGCTTGCTGAGCTGCTCGAGCACCGCCCGGTCGAGCCGCGGCCGTTCCAATTCGCGATCGGGCAGCCTGGCCTGAATGCGGCGAGACACCTTCTCTCCGCTCGCGCCGGGAAGGTCGACGTCGATCCGCCACGATCCATCGCGAGCGGCCACAAATGTGCCCTGGAGCACGCCAGCCCGGTCGCGTTCGGCCACCAGCGGCACCCGCACGACCGTGCCGTCCGGGCCGACCACGCGGCACTCGCTGGGCACCGCCGTCTCGCCCTCAGGCACCACCAGACGCACCACCACGTTGGCGCCCACGGCGAAGCGATCCCTGTCGACCAGCAGCCGCGCTCGCCGCGATCCCCGCAGCAGACGTCCCTGCGACACATGGCGGACCAGTTGCGTGGCAAACCGCTCGTACAGGCTGTCGTCAAGCGACCGCAGCCGCCACATCTCGCCGCTCCCCATGAAGAAGACGTTGCCGGAGCCGTATAGCTGACCGGCGTAGAAAATGGGGTTGGAGTCTGGCGTGGCCGCCGCACCAGGACGGGCGGCCCGCGCGTAGACCGTGGCTCCCGGCTTCGGTCCGGCCGAATCGAAACAGGAAAACACACCTTTGAACTCACTCCACACGGTCTGGCTGGCGATCCGACTCGAGGCCAACCAGAGGAATTCGGCATCGAGCCCGTCGCGCGAAAAGACGAGCGGCATCGGCTCAGCGAGGCCTGCGGCATCGTCCCCGGTCAGCCGGCCGGCCCGACGCAACTCCACCGGATGCAGATTGCGGATCAGCGCGGTCTGCGAGTCGGCGAGCCAAGCATCCATAAAAATGCCGCCAGCAACGAACACGAGGCCGCCCGACTCGCGCGAGACCCAGCGTTCGAGGCGGGCCTGGGCAGTGGCATCGAGCAGACGCCAGTCGTAGTCGAAGGCGACCACGACGTCGTATTCCGCGAGTTCCTCTGCCGTGGCTGGAAAGGCCTGCAAAATCCGGCGGGCATCCTGCGAGCCTCCCTTGCCGGCCGTGCCCAGGAGCACATCCACGGCGACGCTCTTGTCGCGTTCGAGCACGTTCCTCATGAATTGGTATTCGCGACTCGGACCACCGGCCATGAGCAGCACCTGGGTGACCCGGTCGACCACTTCGACCTCGGCAACCTGCCGATCGTCGGCGGGCGTCCGATCGGCGGCGGGTGGAATCACCCGCACGGCCAGATCACGGCGTCCTGGCGCCTCGAGCCCCGGCACGTCGAACCGTACCGCCACAAGTTCACTGCCGGCACCGAGAATGACCTCGGCGGTGTCGATCACGCGGCCCGCTGCCACGCCGCCCTGGGGATCTCCCCCCGCGGCCTCGGCGGACGCCACGTCGGAGAGTTCCACGCGCACCGTCTGGCCGGCCAATCCCTGCGACTGCAGGTAGGCGGTCACGGCAAAGCGATCCCCCGGAAACACGCGGGCCGGCACGAGCACGTCGGCGACCCGCACGTTCGTCGGCAGCCTGTCGGACCCGATGCCCAGGGTATGCACCGGCACTCCAGCCTTGCCGAGTGCCGCCACCGCAGCCGCAGGATCGACGCCGGCGTTGCTGGCGCCGTCGGTCAACACGATCACGCCGGCCAACACCCCGGACGGCTCCTGGTCGAGCACCCTGGTGAGCGCCTCGCCGAGGCGGGTTTCGTAGCCACGCGCCGTCAGCCGTTCCGCCCAGCCAGGCTGCGAAGAGGCTGCCGCGTCTGCGGCAGGCGTTCCATCGGGCGAGGCGGGTGCGGGGAGCACCGCTGTGTTCGCAGTCGGCAGCACGGCCAGCGGTTCCGCATCCGCATCGAATCGCCACACCGATACCTCGTGCCGCGGCGCGAGGGCAGTGAGCAGTCCCCCTTCGCGCAACACTTCGACGGCGCGTTGCGACCGAGTGCCTGACTGGTTGTCTGACTGATTGTCTGACTGGTTGCCGGCAGCGGCCTCGTCGCCGGCGGGCTCCGCCTGTGGGCTGTCGGAAGGCGCGGGCGGATCGCCCGCTGCAGGCTCATCCCGCAGCGTCATGCTGGCGCTTGAGTCGACGAGCACTGCCACCCGCGACGGAAACACGAGTTCGTGCTCCGTCGTCCGCTCGAAGTCGAGGTACGCGGCCGCGATCGCCGCCATCGCCCCCAGCCGCAAGGCCGCGAGCACCAGGCCCAGGCCGCGGGGCAACTCGGCGGCATCCCGGCGGTACATCCAGAGCACGAAGAGCCCGATGGCCGCAAGCGCCAGCACGAGCGCCGGCATCTGCCACCACTGCGAGAATCCGTCGATCAG
>JBIIMX010000209.1:0-5903 GCA_044337765.1 Pirellulales bacterium
GCGGGCGATGCTTGGGTCGGGAGGGGGCCGCAAGCAGCGGACAGCCCTCCGAAGAAGTGTGTGCTGAATGAGGTGGTTTTAGTACCGACCCCGTCGCGTGATTGACATCCCCCGTGGCGGCAAGTTTTTAACTTGTGCGTGTCCCCGGCACGGATTCCACCAGTTAAAAACTCGTGGCCACGGGTCGAGTTCCTTTCGGTCTCGTACGTCCCGCCACCTTTTCCCAAGCGTTATTCCTGCTTCAAGGGTCGACGACCCGCAGAAAAGCAAATCGGGCGAAGTGGCGGTCGCGGGAGTAGGGCGTGCGAATCCCGTGAAGCTTGTGCAAAAAAAAGGTGTCAGGACTCATTTCTACGCAGCAGCCGGCCCGGCTGGGCCGCAAACCGCTGAGCGGGTGGGATGGGCCGGACACCTTGTTCGCGGCAAAAAGGGAAACCCAGGGACAATCTGAGGGTGCCTATGCCTCGTCCGTCGGCACGATCTTGTATGCCACGGGTTGCAGTGCACTCAGACGACCTCGCTATCATACCGCCATGAAATCCATCTCAGTTCTCGTGGCCTGGTTGCTCGCTCCGCTGGCATTGCTCCCGGCCGCCGTGGCCGCCGCCCCGTCCGACGGCCCGTCTCCCCCGCCCGAAAAAAAGGTGTTCGCCCATTACATGGTGTGCTGCCCGACCGCAGGTGCATCGGCGACGCTCGACGACTACAAGCGCGAAATCAAGGAAGCCCAGAAGCGGGGTATCGATGGCTTTGCGCTCAACTGTGGCAACTGGAAGAAGCGCGAGCCGCACTACCATGCCCGCACCCTGCTGATGTATGAAGCGGCGAAGCAGCTTGGCACCGGCTTTCAGCTATTCGTCTCACTCGACGGCGAGGCTCTGGCTGAACTGCAAGACGTCGTCCGCACGCTGAAGGACCACCCCAACCAGTTTCGTCACGACGGCAGGCCGGTCCTGTCCACCTTCGGTGGCCAGGGCGGCGACGATCATGCTGGAGGCAGGCGTCTGATTCGCGAAGCACACGACGAGGGGGCTTTTTTCGTCCCCTACTACTATCCCACTCCCGGCATCACCGAACTGCCGACCGAGGCTCATGTCGCGCAGCTGGTCCGCGACTTCTCGGAAGTGGACGGCTATTTCTTCTTCGGCGCCGCGGGCACCGGCGGACAGATTGCACGGTGCAATGCGATGCACGCCGCGGCCTGGCGGGGCCTTGGAAAAGTCTTCATGGCCGGGATCACGCCCTACTACCGCGGCAGTCGCGGCAATTTCCGCTGTTTCGAGACACGCGGTTTCGAGGGCATGGCGAAGGAATGGGAGGGTGCCATCCGCAGCGACGCGACATGGGTGGAACTGGTGACGTGGAACGATTGGGGCGAGTCGACCTATCTCGCACCGTTTGGTCAGCCATCCGGGACGTCGCTCTGGGGCGGTCATTTCGGCGGGAAGATGCTCTCGCACGTCGCCTATCTCGATGCCAGCCGCTACTACATCGAGTGGTTCAAGACAGGCAAGCCACCGGCGATCTCCAAGGACGAACTTTTTTACTTTTATCGACTCCATCCCGCGTCCCTGCCAATCACGGTCAACCCGGCCGATGAAACGGGAGGGCATGGCCGCCCACAGGGCGCCGATGCGCTCCTCGACCATCTCTTCGTGACGGTCTTCTTGACCGCGCCCGCCCAACTCTCGCTGCACAGCGGGGACACTTCGAAGGTCTTCGATCTGCCGGCCGGCGTGCATCACGTCTCGATGCCGTTCGCATCTGGGATCCAGCGGTTCGTATTGCAGCGCGACGGCAGGCCCGTTTTCGACAAAACAGGTGAACACGAAATCAGCAGCACGGACGCCGCGACCCGGTGCAACGTCTTTTCGGGCAGCGCCGGGTGACCCCAAAAAGGTGGTCGGGCCCCCTTTTTCCAGGGAAAGTGCCAATCGGGTCGCCACCGGCTCATACTCTGGCGGAGGACCGTCGATGGCTGTGACGCAACGATCGCTGGTGTTGGTCTGCCTACTGGGAGCGGGGCTCGCTGCCGGGGTTGGGCCGCATGCCGCGGCCGCCGATGCGCAGGACCCGCACGCACCCGCCCGGGCAATCCTCGCGGCCCGCTGCGTGGAATGCCACGGTGTCGACGCCCAAGAATCGAATCTGCGGCTCGACTCGCGGGCCGCCCTGCTCAAGGGGGGCGACTTTGGCCCGGCGGCTGTTGCAGGGAAGGGGGCCGCAAGCGAACTCATCCGGCGGATCACGACGACCAACCCCGAGCAGATGATGCCGCCCGACGGCGAGCGGCTCTCGAAGGACGAGGTCGCCGCCATCACCGCCTGGATCGATGCGGATGCCCCCTGGCCAGGTTCCGACGAAGAGCCATCTACCGCCGTCCGCGATCCCCGGCTCGACCACTGGGCCTGGCAGCCGATCGCGAAGCCGATCGTGCCCGATCGGGTCGCCGCGTTTGCAACGCGTGCCGGCGTGGAGGCCGAACGCAATGCCATCGACTTCTTCATCCGCGCGACGCTCGCCGAGAAAAAGCTGTCGCCGTCTGCGGTCGCCGACCGCCGCACGCTCATCCGCCGGCTCTCGTTCGACCTGACGGGCCTGCCGCCGACGCCCGAGGAAGTGGATGCCTTCGTCGCCGACACCGATCCCGCGGCCTATGAAAAACTCGTCGACCGTCTGCTCGCCTCTCCCCGCTACGGCGAACGCTGGGCACGGCACTGGCTCGATGTCGTCCACTACGGCGACACGCATGGCTACGACAAGGACAAGCCCCGGCCCAACGCCTGGCCCTACCGCGATTACGTCATCCGCTCCCTGAACGCCGACAAGCCCTACGCCCGATTCATCGAGGAACAGATCGCTGGCGACGTGCTGTTCCCCGACACGATCGACGGCCAGGAGGCGATCGGCTTCATCGCTGCCGGCCCGTGGGACCTGATCGGCCACCTTGAAGTGCCCGAAACGAAAACCGACGGCAAGATCGCCCGCCACCTCGACCGCGACGACATGGTGGCCAACACGATCGGCACGTTCACGAGTGTGACCATACACTGCGCACAGTGTCACAACCACAAGTTCGATCCGATCACGCAGGATGACTACTACTCGCTGCAGGCCGTCTTCGCGGCGATCGACCGCGACGATCGGAAGTATTCGGCCGATCTCGAGCTGATGCGGCAGCATGCCGCCCTCGACGCCAAGAAGCAGTCGCTCGAGGCCCGCAGCAAGGAGATCGAGGCGGAGATCGCGAAGGCGGCTGGACCGCGGCTGGCCGAGCTCGACAAGCTGATCAAGGAGACGCCCAAGCTCACCGACGGCAACCCCGGCCCGGCCTACGGCTACCACAGCGGGATCGCCCCGGCGGCCGACACGGTGAAGTGGGTGCAGGTCGACCTGGGCCGCGAACTGCCGATCAAGGAGATCGTGCTCCATCCCTGTTTCGACAATTTCAACGAGATCGGTGCCGGCTTCGGGTTTCCACTGCGGTATCGCGTGGAGGTGGCCAACGATCCAGCGTTTCGCGAGGGCGTGACGACGGTCGCCGCGTTCGCCGACGCCGACCTAGCCAACCCCGGCGTTAAGCCGCAGTCGCACTCGGCCGGCGGCGTGGGCCGGTATGTTCGCGTCACGGCCACGAAGCTCGCCCCGCGGTCGAAGGATTTTATTTTTGCATTGGCCGAACTGAAGGTGTTTGGCACTGATGGCGCGAACCTCGCGGCCAAGGCCACCATAACCTCGCTCGACTCGATCGAGGCGCCGCCGCGGTGGGCGCGGCAGAATCTGGTCGATGGCGAGAGCCCGGCCGAGTTCATCGATAAGGCGAAGCCGCTGCGGCTCGAGCGGGAGGCGCTCATGGCCAAGGCGTGCGATCCGGCGTTAACCGTCGAACTCGAAGCCGTGAAGCAGGGAATCGTTGCCAATGCAACTCAGCAGAAGGCGCTATCGCCGCTCTCGAGTGTCTATGCGGCGACGACGCATAAGCGCGAGGGCAAGCCGCGGACGATCCATGTGCTCTCCCGCGGCAGCGTGCTCGCGCCCACGCACGAGGCGAGGCCCGGTGCGCTCGCCGCAATCGAAAAGCTGCCGAGCCGGTTTGACCTGCCGCCCGAGCATGCCGAGGGGGATCGCCGCGTGGCGTTGGCCCACTGGATTGCCAGCCCCGCCAATCCGCTCACCTGGCGAAGTATCGTCAACCGGGTCTGGCAGTATCACTTCGGCCGGGGCATCGTCGGGACCGCGAGCGATTTCGGGCGGATGGGTGCCGCACCGACGCATCCGCACCTGCTCGACTGGCTGGCGGCGGAGTTCCGCGACAGTGGCGGCTCGCTCAAGAGCCTCCACCGGCGGATTGTCACAAGCGCGACCTACCGGCAGGCGAGCGCGTCGCGGGAAGATTGTGCCGCGAGCGACGCGGATAATCAGTATCTGTGGCGGCAGAACCGGCGGAAAATCGAGGCAGAGGCGGTCCGCGATGCCGTGCTCGTCGCCTCGGGCACGCTCGACCTCACGATGGGTGGGCCGGGCTGGCAGGATTTCAGGATCGAGCACCCGCAGCACTCGCCCCACTACCGCTACGACCTCGCCGACCCCGAAGATAAAAAAACCTGGCGGCGGGGCGTCTACCGGTTTGTCGTCCGCAGTCAGACGCAGCCCTTCATGACCTGCCTCGATTGCGCTGATCCGTCGATGCGGGTCGAGAAGCGGAATGAAAGCATCTCGGCGCTCCAGGCTCTCGCGCTTCTGAACAACGGCTTCATGGTGGTGCAAGCGAGGCAGTTGGCCGACCGCGTGGTGCGGGATGCAGGCGACGATCCTGCGGCGCAGGTGAAGCGGGCCTTTGAGCTGGCGGTTGGCCGCGATCCCGACGCCGAGGAGACAGTCGCGCTCGTCGAGGTCGCCAAGGCCCATGGCCTCGCCAACGTCTGCCGCGCGATCCTGAACCTGAACGAATTCTCCTTCGTGGATTGAAAAGTCACTGTCACAGTTCCATTCGGCACAACATGGACGTTTCCCCCGTGGCGGCAAGTTTTCAACTTGCCGAATCTGAGGCCCCAAGCCCAACAAGATGCAATCTTGTTGCCACGCTCGAAAAGAACAGAAAGAGCCGCGTCGAATACACAAGTCCCCCGGTGCTCTTGACACTATGAAAAACATCTCGCCCTACCACGCTTTGTCGCACGTCTCGACCTCGAGTGCGCTCACCCGCCGCGAACTGCTGGCCCGCTCGGGATGCGGGTTTGGCTCGCTGGCATTGGCGGCGATGCTGGCTGGCGACCGCGATGCGGTGGCTGCGGGCACCGCCGAGGCCGGCGTGAGCCTGCATCCCGCCTGTCTCTATCCGCCGAAAGTAAAACGGGTGGTGCAGCTCTTCATGGCGGGGGCGGCCAGCCACATCGACCTCTGGGATTACAAACCCGACCTCGTCAAGCACCACGGCAAGCCGAGCGACTTCGGCGAGCCGGTGGAGGCTTTTCAGAATGGGTTGGGGCCGTGGCTCAAGCCGATCTGGGACTTCAAGCCCTACGGCCAGAGCGGCAAGCTGCTTGCCACGCCCGTGGCTGCACTCGGCGACGTGGTCGACCAGATGGCGTTCATCCACAACATCGTGAGCAGTTCCGGCGTGCACTCCGCGGCGACGCTTCAGCAGACGACCGGCTTCGTGCTTCCCGGCTTTCCGGGAGCGGGCTGCTGGGTGAGCTATGCGCTCGGCTCGATGAACGACAACCTGCCGACGTTCGTCGTGCTTCCCGACCACCGCGGCTATGGCTCCAACGGCGTGAAGAACTGGGACGCCGGTTTTCTGCCTTCGCAGTACAGCGGCACGGTCGTGCAGCCCGCGGCCGACGAGCCGCTGGCGGACCTTCGGCCGCACAAGGCCGCCACGTTCGTCAACGGTGGTTCCG
>JBIIMX010000210.1:0-5875 GCA_044337765.1 Pirellulales bacterium
GGCCTCGAGCGTGGTGGCGGTGCTTGCCCAGCGGCTCGTGCGGGTGGTCTGCCCGAAGTGCAAGCAGCCCCACCAGCCGCTCGATTCACAGATCCAGGAAGCGGGCATCACGCCGGAACAACTCCAGGGCGCCACCTTCATGAAGGGACGCGGCTGCATCAACTGCCAGAAGTCGGGCTACAAGGGCCGCCTCGGCATCTTCGAGTTGATGGTGATGAACAACAAGATCCGGGAATTGGCATTCCAGGGAGCAGCCACCCAGGACATCCGCCGCGCGGCCGTGTCGTCTGGCATGTCGGTGATGTTTGAAGACGGCGTGAGCAAGGCCCTCCGCGGCATCACCACGCTCGACGAAGTCTTCCGGGTTTCGAAGAAGGCCGAATAAGAGCCGCGTCGGCCGAGCCCCCGTGGCGGCGAGTTTTCCAAGCGTGCCGTGCCCCCGTGGCGGCGAGTTTTTCAACTTGCCGTGTCTTGCTTTTCACAAGTTGGAAACTTGTGGCCACGGGGTTCGGAATTCACAAGTTGGAAACTTGTGGCCACGGGGTTCAGAATTCACAAGTTGGAAACTTGTGGCCACGGGGCCGATCGCTTCGGCCGAGCCCCACGTGGCGGCGAGTTTTTTAACTTGCCGTGTCCCCCGTCCCCTCGCCGAAGGACTGCTAGCGGCCCCAGAAGTGAAGCACCGCCGGCGGCACCTCGCGGGCCTCCCACGCCGCCGCATCCGGCAGCAGCGCCGCGTCAAACGACGTGTCGGCCTCCACCACCACCAGACTGCCCGCCGGTGCAGACCGCATCATCACCTCGATCAACGCCCGCAGCTCCTCCCAGCGCTCCGTGAAAAACGACCAAGGCGGCGAGACGAATATCAGCCACGGCATGTCGGCCGGCAACGGCGGGAGCCGCTTCGCCCAGAGGAGCACATCGCCCGGTCGCACCTCCACACGGCTCTCGAGCCCGAGCGATCGGCAAGACCGCCGCAGCACGTCGGCCGTCGGGAAATGTCGCTCGGCCAGCACCGCCCGGGCCGCCCCCCGGCTGACAGCCTCAAAGCCCAGCGCCCCCGTGCCTGCGAAAAGATCGACGGCCACCTTCCCCTTCACGTCGACTCCAAGCAGGTTGAACAGGCTCTCCCGAACACGCTCCTTCATCGGCCTGGTCCGCGCCGCGGGCGTGAATTCCAGCGACCTGCCACGGAGGTCGCCGCCGATGATCCGCGGCGGACTCGCGGCTTCATCCTCGCCTGCAGGGGGCCCGCGACGGTCTGAGGAACGACGGGAACGGTCCATAGCCAAAGATTCCGGGAAAATGGGAAAACGTGCTATCGTACCCTGAGTCACTCCACCGGTTTTGATCGGTTTTTTTCGAAGGAGAAAGGCCAATGGCCACAAGATGCACGCGGGCGGCTATGGCCTTCGCGTTTTGGGCGGGAGCAAGCCTCTGTTTTTCCCAGACGCCGGACGTGGAAACCCGCTCCCAAGACCCAGCCAAGGCCAAGGCGGAATTCGAGGCGGCCCGCAGGCAGGAAAAAGACCTCATCGCCGAACTGACCCTGCTCCAGGCCGAATACCATCAGCCGAACGCCGACCAAAAAGCCGTTGCCGCCAAGTTCGAGGTCGCGCGGGATAAGATTCCCGCCACCAAAGACCGGCTCGAAACCGCGGCTTTCGCGCTGGCCATGGCCGACCCCAAGAACCCCGCCGCCCGCGAACTGTGCGGAGTCGTCATCGCATCCCGCCTGCAGGTGGACGACGCCGTCGACGCAGTCAGACTCGCCGCGATCCTCGACAAGGCCGGAGCCGCCGACGGCAACATCGACATGATGGCCGCAGCTGGCGCGATGATGCTCTCGAGACTCGACGAGGCTGTGGAATGGCTCACGAAGGCGGAAGCCAACGGCATCCAGAAGCCGAAGATCGCCGAACTGCGGGCCTCCGTCGAAGACGAACGGCCCAAGGTGGAGGCCGAGATGGCGGCCCGCAAGGCCGATGCCGCCGCCGACGACCGCCCCCGAGTGACGATCACAACGTCGAAAGGCGACGTCGTGGTCGAACTCTTCGAGGATGAGGCCCCCAACACCGTTGCCAACTTCGTCAGCCTCGTGGAGAAGGGATTTTACGACGGCACCCCGTTTCACCGTGTCATCGGCGGCTTCATGGCCCAGGGTGGCGATCCAACCGGCACGGGATCGGGCGGACCCGGCCATGTCATCGACTGCGAGTGCGAACTGCCCACCGCCCGAAAACACTTTCTCGGCTCCATGTCGATGGCCCACGCCGGCAAGAATACGGGCGGATCGCAATTTTTTCTGACCTTCCGCCCGACCGAGCATCTCGACGGCAAACACACGGTTTTTGGCCGTGTGATCCAGGGCTTCGAGGTCTTGCCGAAACTCGCCCGCACGCAGACCCAGGACGGGAAGCCAATCCCGGGACTCCAGCCCGATACAATTGTGAAGGCCACGGTGCTGCGTAAGCGGGACCACGCCTACGAGCCCAAGACATCCCCAGACCCGAGGAAGTGAGGGACCTGTTATGCCCAAAACGAGCCTACGGTTTTTCATCGTGCTGGCTGTCTCTCTCGCCAGCATGCCGGTCATGACCATCTGCAGTGCCGCCGAACCGGTGTCCCCAGTCCCTGTTACAGGAAAGACGCCCATGCCGAACGAGCCATCCGATGCGACTCCCGCTGAGGCAGCAACGGACGGACGGCTGCCCGATGACCAGCTGCCCAAGACCGACCGGGAATGGGCGCAGCGGCTGACTCCCGAGCAGTTTCAGGTGGCCCGCAAGAAGGGCACCGAACGGGCCTTCACCGGCAAATACTGGAATACGAAAACGCCCGGCACGTATCGCTGCATCTGCTGCGGCGAGCCGTTGTTTCGCTCTGGGGAAAAGTTTGACAGCGGCTGCGGGTGGCCGAGTTTTACGGCCCCGATCGACGGCGTGAAGGGCACAACCATCGCCGAGCATCTCGATACGTCGATGTTCATGCGACGGACAGAGGTCACGTGTCGGCGGTGCGGGGCCCATTTGGGGCACGTATTCAACGATGGCCCGCCGCCCACGGGACTGAGGTACTGCATCAACTCTGCATCGATTCTGCTCGAACCGCAGAAGTAATCGGGCCTCGACACTTGGGGCTCTGCCGAAGTGTTTGACGCCGTGGTCACAAGTTTTCAACTTGTGATTTCTGCGGCCCCGTGGCCACAAGTTTTCAACTTGTGAGAAGCAAGACACGGCAAGTTGGGAAACTCGCCGCCACGGGGGGCAAAGACACGGCAAGTTAGGAAACTCGCCGCCACGGGGGCAAAGACACGGCAAGTTGGGAAACTCGCCGCCACGGGGGGCGCGGCCGAAGCGATCGACCCCGTGGCCACAAGTTTTCAACTTGTGATTTCTTTGGCCAGTTGACACTCCCTCCATGAGTGTATATATGTACACTCCATGCCCCCCAAGCAAGAAAGCTTTCGACGCCGGGAACTCCCTCACTGGGATATCGAGGGAGCCACCTACTTCGTCACCTGCTGCCTGGCAGGTAGCCTTCCGGCTCTCGGCCGCCTGCCAATAACCGAGGAAAAATCGATGGCATCGGCGGAACGCTCGGACGCAGGCGGTCAGCAGCCAACGCGGTCGTCCGTCGGCTTCGCTACGCGGGAACGGCTCCTCGACACCGCCGTTGGTGTGCGCTGGCTGGAAGACCGAAGACTGGCGGCCGAGGTCGAGCGTTCGATGCTGTATTTCAATGGCACTCGCTACATGCTGCTCGCCTACGTCGTCATGCCCAATCACGTGCACTGGGTATTCAGGCCGCTGGCATCATGGCGCGAGCAGTCTGGCTCGCGTGCCGCGCGTGAAACCATCATGCATTCCTTCTCCCGCCATACCGCGCTGGTATGCAATCGCCTGCTGGGCCGCAAAGGTCGATTCTGGCAGCACGAATCCTACGATCGGGTCGTTCGGGACATGGATGAACTCGAGAGAGTCGTCACTTACATCGAATACAACCCGGTGAAGTCGGGGCTCTGCGAGCGACCCGAACAATGGGAGTTTTCATCGGCATGGCGAGGGGAGAGGCTCCCAAGAGAGGACACGGCAAGTTAGGAAACTCGCCGCCACGGGAGCAAAGACACGGCAAGTTAGGAAACTCGCCGCCACGGGGGGCGCGGCCGAAGCGTTTGACCCCGTGGCCACAAGTTTTCAACTTGTGAGAAGTAAGAAACGGCAAGTTAAAAAACTCGCCGTCACGGGGCGGGCTATTTCTGCGGCCCAAGGAGCCAGGAGACCAGGCCCTTCTGCACGTGCATCCGGTTGGCCGCCTCCTCCACCACCACGCTCTGCGGACCGTCGATCACCCCGTCGGTAACCTCCTCGCCACGCCGCGCCGGCAGACAGTGCATGAAAAGGGCGTCGGGACAGTGCTTCATCAGCGTTTCATTCACCTGATAGGGCCGCAGGTCTGTCAGCCGCTGCTGACGCTCCTTCTCCTGCCCCATACTTGTCCATACGTCGGTGTAGACGACAGCCGCGGCCGTCACCGCCGCCACAGGGTCGGTCGTCTCCTCGATCTCCGCTTCCGGCAGAATGGCCTTCAGATGCCGACGGAACGCCTCGTCAAACTGATACGCACGCGGCGCCGCCAGCACGAACCGCATCCCCAGCAGACCACAGAGCACCGCCAACGATCGGGCCATGTTGTTGCCGTCGCCGACGAAGGCGAGCGTGTGCCCCGCCACCCGGCCCACGTGCCGCTTGAGCGTGTAGATGTCGGCCAAGGCCTGGCACGGATGACAGTAGTCGGACAGCCCGTTGATCACCGGCACACTCGACGAATCAGCAAGCTGCTCGATCGAGGCATGGGCCTTCGAACGGCAGACGATCACGTCGACATACTCACTGAGCACGCGGCCGAAATCAGCGATGCTTTCCCGCGACGACGAAAACCCCGCGTCATCACCGAGGAAAATGCTCGAGCCGCCCAGATGCACCATCGCCGCCTCGAAGCTCACCCGCGTTCGCAGGCTCGGCTTTTCGAAGACGAGCGCCATCACGCGGCCAGGCAGCAGGGCATCGCGGCGGCCCGCGTCGTATTTCTCCTCGAGATCGCGCGAGACCGCGAACACAGCCTCAATTTCGTGGGCGGTCAGATCCTCGGGAACGATGAGGTGTCTCATGAGACTGGCGATGCTTGCAAGGTTCGGAAAGAGATTCGGAAATAGGTTCGGAAAGAGATGGTGCGGGAAGATCCAAAGACGGCATGCATGGTCGCGAGCACCGCCGCGATCAAGAACGCGCGGCGACCTCGAGAACGGCCTGCGACAGCCGGTCGCAGCCCTCGTGCACCTCGGCGGCGGTGATGGTCATCGCCGGCAGAAGCCGGATCACGTGACCCTGCGTGCAGTTGACGAGCAGGTTTCTTTCGAGGCACGACTGCACGACGGCCGTGCCGTCGACCGACAACTCCAGCCCGATCATCATGCCAAACACCCGCACGTCTCGAACCACGTCGCAACGCGACTTGAGATCCTCCAGCCGCTCGCGGAAGATCTCGGCCGTGTGGCTCACATGATCCAGCAGATGCTCCCTTTCGATCATCTCGATGGCCGCGATGCCCGCAGCGGCCGCGATGGGATTGCCACCGAACGTCGCCGCGTGCATGCCAGGCCGCAGGTGCTTCGCCAGATCGGCCGTGGTGAGCATGGCGCCCCCCGCGATCCCGGCACAGAGGCTCTTGGCCAGCGTGATCACGTCGGGCGTGACGCCGAAATGCTGGTAGCCAAACCATGTGCCGGTACGCCCGCAACCACACTGGACCTCGTCGAACACGAGAAGGAGGTCGCGCTCATCGGCGATCCGTCGCAGCCCCTGAAGGAAGCCCT
>JBIIMX010000211.1:0-5855 GCA_044337765.1 Pirellulales bacterium
TCGCCGCTCGATCAGGCCGAGGCAACCGACGACGAAGGCGACGACGCTGCCGACGCCAGCTGGATCGATTTCCGGAACGCCCGTCGTCAATGTGTACATCGATTCGGCGAGGATCGAATAACCCGCAGCGGTCGGATGGATGCCGTCCCAGGAGAAAAAGGTCGACAGATCGGCACCAGGGATGGCCCTTTCGGCATCGCTGACATTGGCGAGACCGCATGCTCCGGGATTCGCGTTGATGGATGTGGTCAGGCCGAATATGTCAAACGTGAGAACATTCGTCTCGACCGCGAGGCGGTACCCGAGGGTGTCGTTCATGGCTTGGGCGAGCGTCATCGCGAGAAAGGCGGCAGTCGGACCGTTTGCGGCGATGGCGGGGGCGAACCCCAGGTTTGGTACGTCCCACACGATGATCCGCTCGGCACCCTTGGCCTGCAGCGTATCGACGATGTCAGGAGTTCGATGTGATGTCGCTCTGCAAGGTGACGTTGTACGGTGGTGCTGCGATCGAACCCAAAAGGATGGCGTTGTTCCCAGGATCCGAAAGGCTGTCGCCGAAGATGTAGAGCCCGTTGATGGGGGCGGCATGGATTGCGCGTGCGAACAGGAGACCGAGGAGTGCCGCTGCCACCATGGGCATTCTTCGAGGGTGCATACGGGCAGGTCACATCCTGCACGCCCGCTACAGGACGGCACGAACGCCGGGAATCGATCGCAGCAACGCGCTCGTTGCCCAGCTAAGCCCGAGTGACACGCTGAATACGATCATGGCCTTCGACGTTGCGGGCATCGACGAGCCCAGGAGCAAGTACTGCGTCCACACAACGAAGGGGTAATGCACGACGTACATGCCGTAGGCGTTCTCGCTCAGGTTGTCGGCCCACGGATATCGGACGTGCATGAACCGAAAGAACAGGGCCAGGAAGGCCATGCTGAGGGTGGCACTGTAGAGCACCATGCAGGATCCCAACTGCCACCATCCGGCCGGCCGCATCCAAGGCCTTGTCGGATCCAGCCGTACGCTGCTCAGCGCGAAGACAAGAGTAAGCGCGACCCCGAGGGCGGCGATCAGCCACACCCGCCACCGCTGCGCCAGCGGTCCTTCGGGCGTCAGAAACGTTGATTCCAAGCCGCGCGCGCCGACGACAACACCCGCGACGAAGTAGACTGCATAGAGCACCGGACGGCAGGCTTGGGTGATGATGAATGGGCCCCACTCCAGCCACCGGAATGGTCCATACACGGCCATCAACGGCATGAAGCCAAGACCTGAGAAGGTGACGAGGGCCAGAAAAAAAGCTCGGGGTTGCGTCACGACCGCCTCGGGAACGGCCTGGCGAGTTTGCCCCATCAGTTGAAACCAGATCGCCAGGAGCAGATCGAAGCTAAAGAGCATGGAAAGAAACCAGGCAGGCCCACTGTTCCACGACCAGCCAACCCAATAGGAAAAAGCGTCTTCCTCGGCTCCTGTCCGGAGAAGAGCCGGGTAGTACACGATGGGCATGATCACGGCGAGCGATACCACGAACGAAATGCCAAGCCTCCGCCAGCGGTCCATCAGGAAAGCAGCGGCTCCTTTTTTAGTGAGGCTCTTCCACACGAAGAGCCCTGAGATGAAGAACATCAACGCCATGAAAAAGTTGTTGAGAAGCACTGGAGGCAGGTCGAATACCCTGCTCGGCATCGGGTCAATGACGGGTGCGGTGGAGTGGACGTAATCCGTGGGATGAAAGATGCCCCAGGTCGGATACGCCAAGATGGCGTGTAGCAACACGACCAAGACGGTGATCGTGGACCTGAGGTAATCCAGGGCACAACTCCGGGGGCGGGACGGCTTCGGACCAGCAGGTGTATTCACTATGAGATTCGCTGGGGAGAGGAGCGGGCGGTAACATGAACTGAGCAGCTTTCCGGCTCGCTCGATCCCGGGGCCGTTCTTTTACGTGAAACCCTCCGCGTGACAGAATGGGGCCAGGAGACAATACCATGACAGTTCACTCGTTCGCCTGCACTCTGGCTGGAGCCATGCTCCTCGCCCTTTCCTGTCACGGGGCCGATCCCGCCACCTGCCCGGTGATCGGCCATGCCGCCACCGCGACACGCACGACGTCGGCCGGCGGGCTGACCAATGGCGACTGGTGGCCCGACCAGGTCAATCTCGCCATCCTCCATCAGAATCCACCCGCGGGGAATCCGCTCGGTGCAGGCTTCGATTACGCAGCGGAGTTCAAGCAGCTCGATCTCGCGGCAGTGAAGGAGGACCTTCGCACCCTGATGACGAAGTCGCAGGACTGGTGGCCCGCCGACTACGGGCACTACGGCCCGTTCTTCATCCGCATGGCCTGGCACTCGGCCGGCACGTACCGCGTGGTCGACGGCCGCGGCGGCGCCGGCTATGGCACGCAACGCTTCGCGCCGCTCAACAGCTGGCCCGACAATGCCAACCTCGACAAGGCCCGGCGTCTGCTCTGGCCGATCAAGCAGAAGTATGGCCGGCGGATTTCCTGGGCGGATCTGATGATCCTTGCCGGCAACGTGGGGCTCGAATCGATGGGCTTTGAAACGTTCGGCTTCGGCGGCGGGCGGGCGGACGTGTGGGAGCCGCAGAACGACATCGACTGGGGGCCGGAGACCGAGTGGCTCGGCGACAAGCGATATACGGCCGACCGCCGGCTCGACCATCCACTCGCGGCCGTGCAGATGGGGCTGATCTACGTGAATCCCGAAGGCCCGAACGGCAAGCCCGATCCGCTCGCCGCCGCCCGCGACATCCGCGAGACGTTCGCGCGAATGGCGATGAACGACGAGGAGACCGTAGCCCTGATCGCCGGCGGCCACACGTTCGGAAAATCACACGGAGCGGGCCCCGCCGATAATGTCGGGCCCGCGCCCGAGGCGGCACCGATAGAAGAGCAGGGCCTGGGCTGGAAAAACCGCTTCGGCACGGGAACGGGAGCCGACACGATCACGAGCGGCCTCGAAGGCGCCTGGAGCTCCACGCCCACGAGCTGGTCGAACGACTACTTCGACAACCTCTTCGGCTACGAGTGGGCGCTCACGAAGAGCCCGGCCGGTGCCTGGCAGTGGGCGCCGAAAGACGCGTCGGCCCAGGGGACGGTGCCCGACGCCCACGACGACTCGAAGTCGCATGCCCCGATGATGTTCACCACCGATCTCGCGCTGCGGACAGATCCGGCCTACGCGCCGATCGCCAAGCGGTTTCATGAACATCCCGACCGGTTTCAACAGGCGTTCGCCAAGGCGTGGTACAAGCTCACGCACCGCGACATGGGGCCAAGGACGCGGCTTCTGGGCCCCGAGGTGCCGTCAGCCCAGCTCTGGCAGGATCCCGTGCCCGCGGTCGATCACCCGCTCATCGACGATGCCGACATCGCCACGCTCAAAGCCGCCCTCCTCGGCTCCGGCGTTTCGGTCTCCGACCTCGTGAAGACGGCCTGGGCCTCGGCCTCCACGTTTCGCGGCAGTGACAAGCGGGGTGGTGCCAACGGTGCACGAATCCGCCTCGCGCCGCAGAAAGATTGGGCGGTGAACGAGCCGGCGAAGTTGACACGCGTGCTCGACAAGCTCGCGCGGGTCCAGCGGGAGTTCAACGCCGCCCAGACCGACGGCACCCGCGTGTCGCTCGCCGACCTCATCGTGCTCGGCGGCTCGGCGGCAATCGAAAAGGCGGCTCAGGACGCCGGCCACACGATCACAGTGCCCTTCGCGCCGGGCCGGACCGACGCGACGCCGGAGATGACCGACGCCGAGTCGTTCGCCGTGCTGGAGCCGAGGGCCGACGGATTCCGCAATCATCTGCCACGCGAGATCGATCGGCCCGCCGAAGAACTGCTCGTGGACCGGGCGCAACTTCTCACGCTCTCCGCGCCCGAGATGACCGTGCTCGTGGGCGGGCTGCGAGTACTCGGCGCCACCACCGGCTCGGGGCCCATGGCCTCTCTGGGCGTGCTCACCGCCAAGCCCGGCACGCTCACCAACGACTTTTTCACAAACCTCCTCGACATGAACACCGCGTGGCGGCCGTCGCCCGTATGTGATCAGTTTTTCGAGGGCCGCGATACGAAGAGCGATACCGTGCGGTGGACGGCCAGCCGGGCCGACCTCGTGTTTGGATCGAACTCGCAACTGAGGGCCATCGCCGAGGTCTACGCGAGCGCCGATGCGCAGGCGACGTTTGTGGCAGACTTCGTCGCCGCGTGGACAAAGGTGATGCACCTTGACCGGTTCGATCTGCCCACTGCATCGCTTCGCGGTCGCAAGTGATGAACCGATCGCTGGTCGCAGCGTGGGGTTTTGCCGTCGCCTGGAGGCCGTGGGCAGTCGCCGCTGATTCCGTCGCCACGGTGACCGCCATGCCCGGGCTCGTGGTCTTCTGGGATTTCGTGCAAAGCGAGCCCGACGGCATGCACCGGTTTGTCGCCCACGTGCCGCCCGGGTCGCCAACCGACTGCCCACTCGATGCGGTGAACAACTTGCGCGAGTTCTGGGGCATTCGCCGCGCCGCGACCCCCGCCTATTTGGGTCGTCCCGGGGCGCGGACGAAAGTTTTGCAGCCACGGAAGCCGATGAGCCGAGGCTGGGTCTGCAGACCTACCGCACGGCGCGATTGCTGACCAGGCTCCGGCGCGGGGCCCTCGCGAAAGATCTCGATCTCGAACACCGGCCGCGTGGCGTGGACGTGGAAATCGATCGCCTCGCCGCTCCGGTAGCTGGAGCGCGGCGTGTAGCACCAGATCTCCGCGATGGCCGGGTCGTTGAGTGGCTTTTCATAGCCCCAGCCATGACGGGCATCATTGGTAGCCGCGGGGCCCGGCCCGGGAACAACCCGGCTGGTTGAGTATGGACGGGCCATTATGAACCCGCTGCGGGCCGGTTGCACCGGTCATCACGTGAAGCCTCCTGCAATGACGGAATCGGCGACGACGCGTAGCAAGCGTGTGGAGCGTTGGGCCAGCCGAGAGACGCACGCCGCCGCGGCAGTAAAAGGTAGAACGACCACCAGCACTTCCGCAACCCGATGGCGGAACGGACCAGCCCTGCGGTGAGCAGAGACTCGCAAGAGCCGGCTGGGAATTGAAGCAGGGCTTGTACGGCCGATGCATCAGTAGGCCCCAGTGCCACCGCGCGATACCCGGCTCGTGGCGAATGAAGCAAAACCCCGCCTCTTCGGCCCATGTTCGGCACTGCTCTGGCGTCGGCCGAATTTCCATCGACGGGCCTCTCGGCGTGGCCGGGTCGACGTTCCAGTGAATGATCCCCAACTTGCCCGCGGGCATCAGAACACGGAACGCCTCGCCGAGCAACGCGACCGGGTCGTCGATGTGCAGCAAGTTGAAGACCATCGCGTAGTCACATGATCCCGTCGGCAGCCCGGTTCCGTCGGCCACGAGATCCCGCTGCAGCGGCCGCACGTTCGCCATGCCTGTCTTCTCGGCTGCGGTCTTCGTTGCCGCGATCATCTCCGGATCGATGTCCATCGCGTACGCGGTACCGCTGGTGCGTCTGGCAGCCTCGACCGTAAAGAGGCCGTAGCCGCAGCCAAACTCGACCACGTTGCCGGGGTGGTCGCAGTCCAGTTGGTCGAGGATGCGTGCAGGATAAAAGAACCCTTGCCACATCTCGGCCTCCGGCATCTCGCTTTCACGGCCTTTTGGCATCTCGTCGTACCTCTCTTTCATCATCATCTCGGAGCCCACATGTCCGCAGCAACCACAACTTCCCACGACATCGGCCAGCAGACTTCCCCGCGCGGGCCACAGCGTGCAGCCCAGCAGCCGGTTATGCAGCAGAAACGCAACGCCGCCTAGAGACTTCGTACCACCATGGCCGCCGTG
>JBIIMX010000212.1:0-5851 GCA_044337765.1 Pirellulales bacterium
GAGAGGGCGGTGCCCGGGGCCTCGGCCGGGCCATCAAATGGAGGAGAGAAAACGGTGTCGGGACGATTTTTCGCCACCGGGTTGCCGACCGCGACCGGCCGGACGATCAGCGAAGTGTTCTGCACGCCCACTGCCTCGATGGCGACCCCGGCCTCGATCGGCCCCCCTTCGCTCATCGCCTCGATGGCCTCGCCATCGATCTCCACCCGACCCCAAGGCAGCAGTTCGGTGACAGTTCGCCCTGCGTGCCCCACCAGTTCCCGCACATGCCGCCGCCGCTCACGATCGGGGAGCACATCCGCACCTTCGGGCGCCGGCGGCAGCACACGGCGGCCCAGCGGTGTCTCGGGAAACCACCTGAATGCCAATGCCAGCACCGATGGCACAGCGAACACGACCACCGCCAGACTCGCCATGCCGGCCGTGACCCCCTGCTCCAAAAACGCCGTCGCAACGGCAGCAACAAGGGCCGCGATGCTCACGAAGCCGAGGATGCCGCCTGACGGCACAAACACCTCGAGCACCATCACCCCGAGGCCCAGCAGCAAGAGTGAGACAACCCACAGAAGCGTATTCATGCCGATTCGCCCGGCAGGCTGAGCGGCTCCACAAATACGCGACCCGCGCGGACCTCGACCACGCGGACGGGCATGCCCGGCTCGACGAGCGGGCCGTCGCTTGTCACCTCCCGAACCCGGCCGGCGATCCGGGCCTTCCCCGCCGGAGCGAGCCTCGTGGTTGTCGTGCCGTCGGTGCCGATAAGTTCTTCGAGGCCTTCATCGTCGAGCGTGCTGTCGGCCGCGATCGGCGGTTCGAGCAAGACATTCCGAAACACGGGGGCGGAGGGCAGCCAACGTCGCAGGAGCACGCCGAGCAGCGACACGCCCACAGCAGCACCGAGGATTCCCAGGAGAGACCACTGCAATTGCCGAATCTGGTAGTCGTTGGCCGGCAGCACAAACGACTGGCTCGCCAAAACGAGCGACGCAATCAAAAGCACTCCCCCGCCGAGGCCGAGCACGCCGAAGCCCGGCAGCACGAAGATCTCAGCCGCGAGGCAGAAGAGGCCGGCGAGAAAAAGCATCACCTCGAGCCAGCCGCTCGTGCCGTGGAGGTATTGGCTCCAGAAGTAGACGATGAATGCCACCATCGACACGAAGCCACCGAGGCCGAAGCCGGGGGTATGCAACTCGATATAGAGTCCGGCACCGCCGATCAGCAAAAGCAGCCACGCCAGGCCAGGGCTCGCAAGCGCGTCGAGCAGCCGATCGGCCCACCCCGGCTCGGACAGGGCGATATCGCCAGTCAGCCCGTAGGCCTTCACCAGTCCGTCAAAACCATCCACCACGTGGGTCGCGAGCCCGAGCGATTCGGCCGAGCGGCCGGTGAGCTGCATCGGACCGGTGCCCACTTTCGCTCCGACCGTCCACTCGTCGCGGTCATCCCGTGCGGCCAGTTCTTCGCCCGAAAAGTATTCGACTCGACCGGTGCCCTTCTGCGTTGCCTGATCCACGACGATGCCGGGCACCACCAGCGCCACCGGCAGCGACCACGACCGTTCCCGCCGCTTGGACACTCCTTCCCGCCACGACGCCGACACGGCTGCGGCCTGCCGGCCGCCGATGGCGGCGTCGCCCTCGCCCCCCAGCACGGCGTCGGGGTGCATCACGAGTTCGTCGCAGGCCATCGCCACGAGCGCCGCGTCGCCCCGGGCCTGCCTGGGCACATACGCCACCGTCCGCACCCTCGCGGGATCGAATGCAGCCAGGCGATTGGCGAGCACGAGGCTCTGCTCGGGACTACCGCCGGCCGAGTCGATGCGAAGGCAGAGGAAGTTGGCACCTTCTGCCACAGACCGTTCGATCTGCTGCCGCGCCCGCGCCACCGAGTCGGCGGTGATCGGCCCGGCGAGCACGACCTGCGCCGCCTTCCAGCCGCCCCCGAGCGATGGATCGATGGCCAGCACGCGTTGATCGATGCTCAGATTTCGCGCCAGTTCGGCCGGGGTCCGCGCGAGCATCCGCACGAAGCCCAGTTCTCTTGCCCGCCGACCGGTGAGCGCCAGCGGCGTCGGCGCGAGGTCTTCGACGTCGAGCACCGCAGACTTCTGCCGGATCGCCTCGACGTCGCGGGCGGCCACGAACTGTTCGCCGTCGTCGGTGGCGACGCGGGTCACCGTGGCTGCTGGATCGAGCAGGGCCAGGGCCACCGCGGGCGGCACCGTCCGACGTCGTGTGGCGATCTGCACGTAGGCCGCCCGCATCGCGTCGTCGACCGCCGGTTCCGCGATGTTGGCCGGGCCGAGCACGGCGTCAGCCGCCATCACGATCTCCTCGCAGGCCAGCGCCACAAGCACGGCATGGCCGGTCGCGCCGGACGGCAGGAAGGCCACTGTCTTTATGCCGCCGAGCCGGCCATCGCAGAGAAACCGCGCCAGTTCGAGCGACCGGCCGAAATCACTTCCTCCGCTGTTGCCATCTTCGGCCTGATCGAACCGCAGCACGAGCACACCGCGTTCGGTGCCGCGTTTGAGCCGGTCGAGTTGCCGCAGGATGGCCGCTTCGACCTGGGTGTCGCGGGTCCCCGTGATCGGCAGCCTTACCTCGACGGCGCCGGCCTCCACGGCGAGGGCCGACCCGGCCGGCACGAGGGCGGCTATCACCGCGACGACGCACACGGCGGCAATCCGACTGCACGCCCGGACCAGAGCCCGGACCAGAGCCCGGGGCACGGCACCGCATTGGATTGGAGAAACAGCCCGGCGGTGACGCATCGCTGGCCTCGGAAACGCATGGCCGAGAAAACCACGGTCGAATTCTAAGACCGCGGGACGGGGAGTCAAAAAAGTCTGCCTGCTGTTATATAGTGATCCTACTATGAGCACTCCCATGCCTTTGACCGCTTCTCCCGTCATCCGCGAACTTATCGGCCTCGTCGAGGCGAAGGCCCTCAAACGGGGCACGTTTCGGCTCGCATCCGGCCGTGAGGCGAGTTTTTATCTCGACGCCAAACAGGTTGTTCTCGACGGCCATGGGGCCATGCTCGTCGGCCGTGCGATTCTCGAACGGCTGCGGTCGCTCGGCCCCCTGCCGGCGGCGGTGGGCGGCATGTCGATTGGCGCCGACCCGATCACGAGTGCCGTGATCACCATGGCGGGCGTCGAGGGGCTGCCGCTCAAGGGGTTCATGGTCCGCAAGGAGCCGAAGGACCACGGCACGAAGAAATATGTGGAAGGTCCGGTGGAGCCCGGCCAGCGGGTGGTGATCGTGGAGGACGTGACGACCACGGGTGGATCCTCGCTCCTTGCGATCGACCGGGTGCAAGAGTTCGGTCTCGTCGTGGAACGGGTGGTGACGGTGATCGACCGGCTGGCGGGAGCCAAGGATGCCTTTGCGGCCCGCGGCATTCCGCTCGAGTCACTGGTGACGATCCGCGATCTTGGCATCGAGCCGGAGTGATGCCCCCGTGGGGACGAGTTTCCAACTTGTCCTTTCCCTCGTGGGGACGAGTTTCCATCGTGTCCCTTCCCTCGTGGGGACGAGTTTCCAACTTGTCCATGCCCCCGTGCCGGATTCAGCAAGTTAAAAACTCGCTGCCACGGGGGAACAGAAAACTCGCCGACACGGGTCAAACGACCCGCCATTTGCACCGCGATCACCAGCCGTCGTAGGCTGTGGTCATGAGGATGTGCGACTCACTTTTGCGTTGGGCATCTGCTGGTCTCTTGGGCGCAGGCATCTGCCTCGCGCCGTCGATAGCCGGCGCGGCCGGGCAGCCGACGGCTGCCGAAATCGAAGCGCTTGTCGAAAGCCTCGGTGCCGCCGACTATGCAGAGCGGGAAGCCGCCGCCGCCCAACTCAATGCGCTCGGTGCCGCGGCGGTCGATCCGCTGCTGGCGGCGGCGGAAGTGAGCGACGATCTGGAGATCGCGCTGCGGGCCCGTTGGCTTGTCGACACCATTCCGCTCGACACCGAACGCGACACACCCGAAGTGGCCAAGCTGCTCGACAAGTTCAAGCGGAAGAGCTTCGCGGAACGCGTGCAGGTCATGCACAGGCTCCTGCGGGTCGATGACGACAGAGGCATCGAAGCCCTCGCCCGAATCGTGCGGCTCGATCGTTCACCACTTGGCTCACGCGTGGCAGCCGCCCTGCTCGCCCGGGAATGGCAGCCCAACGAGCCGGCCTGGGCCGGCATGCGCGACCGGATCACGGCGGGGCTCGGCGGCAGCACACGACCGTCGGCGGCATTCCTGCGGTCGGTGGTCGCGTTTTCCTCTGCCGACTCTGCGGCCACGCGGGAACAGCCGCTGACCGATGCGGGCGAGTCGCTCTCGCAGCTCGCCGGCACGCTGCCTGATGGCGTGGGCGCCGAAGCGGCTGGTATTGGCAATGCGGCCGGAGGCCCCGGGCCCGTCGGCGACGCGTCCACATCGGACACGATCGGCGAAACCACGCAGCGGATCTTCCAACGGTGCCGCATCCAGATGCTGCTCGCGGCAGGCAAACGTGATGCCGCCATGGACGAGTCGAGGCTGTTGCTGCGGTCCTGCTTCGATCCGAGACACGACAAAGATGCCGCCACTGCCGCGGAGGAGGCGGCGGGGATGGTGGTCTGGCTCGTCGAGCGCGGGCTGCCGGAGGCGGTCGATCTGCTCGTGGCTGATCGTCCCGAACTCATCCGCAGCGACGCGATGGTCGGCTACGCCGCGGCGGTCGCAGAGAAGGCCCGCGGCCGCGACGCCGAGGCGGACGCGTTGGCTGCGGAGGCCCTGAAGCAGACCACCGGCACCAATGCCGAGTTCATCGACCGGCTCCAGACCGCGATCCTGCTCTCGAAGTGGGGAGCGACCGACTGGGCCAACCGCGAATACACGACGCTCGTTGACAATCCGCAGACGCCGGCCGCCCAGTTCGCGCTGGCTGCAATCATGTTCGCGGAGTTCTTGCACGACCAGGAAAGGGAAGCCGAGGCGGCCGCCTGCCTACGCCGACTGCTGGACGGCCGCAACGGGAAGAACAATGGCAAGCGGGAGGGCAAGGGGGATGGTGGCGGCGACCCGATTCTGCAGCAGGTGGGCCGCGACCCGCGGTCGATCCGTTCGCGGATGCTCTATTTTGAATCGTGCGCGGCCGCCCTTCGCGGCGATGCGGCTGGGCGTCGCAAAGCGATCGAGGAATCGTTGCGGGCCTATGCGAAGGATGTCGACGCCCTGATCGGCCTCTACACGCTTCCCGACAACACGCCGGCACAGAAGGCCGAAGCAGTCGCGCGGATTCGCCGCGCACTGGAGCAGATCGATAATGAGATCCAGGCCGTGCCGGACGACACCAACGGCTACAACGAGTATGCGTGGCTCGTGGCCAACACCGAGGGCGACCTGCAGAAGGCCACCCGCTACTCCAAGCTGTCGCTCGTGAAGAGTTTTGACAGTTCGAGCTACCTCGACACGTTGGCCCATTGCCAGGCGGCGGCGGGCAACAAAACCGCGGCGGTGCGAACGCAGTCGCTGGCACTCCGGCAGGAGCCGCACAACCGCACGATCCGCAAGAATCTGGCCCGCTTCCAGGCGAAGTAGGCGGGCGGGGGACGAGTTTCCATCGTGTCGCCCCTCGTGGGGACGAGTTTCCATCGTGTCCTGTCCTCGTGCCGGATTCAGCAAGTTGAAAACTCGCTGCCACGGGTCAAACGGCCCGCTTGACCTTTCGATAGCATCATCGCACCCGACCCCGTGGGGACGAGTTTCCAACTTGTCCTTTCCCCGTGCCGAATTCAGCAAGTTGAAAACTCGCTGCCACGGGGGAACAGAAAACTCGCTGCCACGGGGGAAATGAAAAACGCGCCGCCCTCG
>JBIIMX010000213.1:0-5844 GCA_044337765.1 Pirellulales bacterium
CTACTAATCGCTCTGTAGTGTGAGTTGCTAAAACACGCATCACGGGAGCCGGAGTCTGGCAAGATCCGGCTCCCGTGATCGTCTCTCTGCTTGATCGTCTTTTGCTTGTCGTTTTTGCGTGATTTTTTTACGTGGTCGTCTGTTCAATTGAGTTCCCTGCCCCGAGCATGTTTTGCATGCCATGCCCAGCAGGAATTCGCAATAAGTCTTGTATTCGCAAGACTCACCCCCAATCACTGGTCCGAATCACTGGCCCCAGACACTGAAGGAAGCCGATGAGTCCCCCCCCAGCCCGAGGCAAGTTCGCGAAGACCGCCCGCAAGAAGGCCAAGCCGCGATTGAAGGTCAAGCGGCGCGATCCGATCTTCATCGACGGTGCCCGTCCGCGGCCGCTGTTCGTCGACTACAAGGATCTCGAACTGCTGGGC
Organism: Pirellulales bacterium; assembly: GCA_044337765.1. Lineage (GTDB taxonomy): Bacteria > Planctomycetota > Planctomycetia > Pirellulales > UBA1268 > CAMCQY01. The sequence goes on from JBIIMX010000213.1 coordinate 429, forward strand.
AAACTCGTCAACCGCCAGGCCAAGATTCTGGGGCGTCGGAAAAGCGGTTGTACGGCTGCCAGCCAGCATGCCGTAACGCGGGCCATCAAGCAGGCCAGGTTCATGGCGCTGCTGCCGTATGTCGGAGAATAGGTGCGGGCTGGGGCGAAATGGCTGCGTGAGTGACCGGATGGTTGGGTGAAACAGGTGAGCGGGCGTGAATCTCCAAGCGTCCGGTGACCGAGAAGTGGCCGGTGAACGCGTTGTCCAAGGGGGCCAAGTGGCTTCGCTCAAGACCCGTCGCCGAGTTGAGTTCCGAGACACTGATGCCGCTGGTATCGCGCACTTCTCGGCATTCTTTTTCTGGATGGAGTCGGCTGAGCACGAATTGATGCGGGCCGCTGGTCTGCATGTCTTTGAGCGGCAACCAGACGGCAGTGAATGCAGCTGGCCTCGTGTTTCCGTCTCGTGCGACTACCGCTCGACCGTGCGGTTTGGCGACGAACTCGACATCACCGTCTCCGTGGCGACGATCGGACGAACGAGCGTCACCTACCAATTTCTGTTCGAACACCAGGGGCGGTCGGTGGCAGAGGGGCGAGTTGTGGCCGTCAGGTGCCTGATGCAGCCGGGAAGCAAGCTGACGCCGACCGCAATTCCTGCCGACATCATCGCTCGTTTGACCGTGTCTGACGCCGACCGCGAACAGCATCGCTCGAACTCCACGTCCTGAATTTCACTCCCTGAATTTCCTTCCCTGAATTTCCTGAAGCGGCCGTCATGCTCGAGGTCGATCGCATCTCGAAGGCGTTTCCGTTGCCTGACGGCGAACTCCGCGTCCTCGACGGCGTTTCCTTCGAGTTGGCCCCCGGTGACCGTATGGCCATCATGGGGCCGAGCGGCTCCGGCAAGAGCACACTGCTGTCGATCCTCGGAACACTCGAGCAGCCGACCAGCGGCACGGTGCGGCTCGACGGCGCCGATCTCAGTTCCATGAACGTGGATCAACGGGCCTCGTTCCGCAACCGCCGCATCGGCTTTGTCTTCCAGGAACACCACCTTCTGCCCGGCTGCACTGCGGTCGACAATGTGGTGCTGCCGGCACTCGCCACCGGCAGTGTGAGCCGGGATATCGAGGCTCGGGCCCGTCAGTTGCTCACCCGCGTCGGGCTCGGCGAGCGGCTCGGCTCGCTGCCTGCGGAACTCTCGGGAGGCGAGCGGCAGCGGGTGGCTGTCGCGCGGGCGCTGGTGCTTTCGCCGCGGTTGATTCTGGCCGACGAGCCCACCGGACAACTCGACGCCCACGCCGCCGCCATGGTGACCGAACTGCTGGTCGAGCTGGCGGAGGAAGCGGGCGGCATGCTGCTCGTCGTCACGCACGCGGAGGCCGTCGCCGCCCGTGTGGGAATGGTTCGTCGGCTCGTGGACGGACGGCTCACGCCATGACTGCGGCCGGCACCTCCCGCAGAGATCCCGTGGCCCCCATCCGGCGAGTCGCCGGACTGGCTTGGCGGCTGGCTCGGCAATGGTGGCCGCATCTCGTGGCGCTGGCCGCAGCCTGTGGCATCGTGGCTGCGACGATCGCCGGGGCGCTGGGCGTCGGGGATGCGCTGACGCAGGGGCTGCGTCGGCTGGCACTGGCTCGCCTCGGCGGCATCCAGGCGGCGGTGCTCGCGGACGGTTTCGTGCGGTCGGAGTTGGCGGATGAGACAGCCGCGATCCTGCGCTCGCGGGCGGCAGCTGCCGGGGCAGCGGCCGATCTGGTCGTGCCGGAGATTGTGCCTGCCGTTGTGACGGAGGTGTCGCTCGAGGCCGCTGCAGCGGGCGATCGCGGCAGCAGGACTGCACGCGCGACGCTGTTGGCCTGTGACGCGATCGAGACACTCGGATTCGTTCCGCTGCCGCAGACCCCGGCGGCGGATACCGTGGCGATCAACCGCGAGCTTGCCGACAGCCTGGGTGTCGGAGTGGGCGAGCCGGTCGTGCTCCGCATCACAAAGGTGGGCGACGTTCCCGCCGACAGCCCGCTGGGCCGTCGGACAGCCGACTCGTGGAGTCGTCGGCTGCGGGTGGCGGAGGTGCTGCCTGCCGAGGGGCTCGGCAACTTTTCGTTGCGGCCCAACCAGGTGACCGGTGGACTGGCCGTCACATCGCTGGCCACGGCCCAGTCGATTCTGCGGCGGCATGCGCCACCAGCCAACACCCTGCTCGCCGTCGCGGGCCACGCGGCTCGCGCAAGCGATGCCCACCGGGCTGATGCCGACGCCTTGCGGGCGGCGCTCCGAACCTCGCTCGACGATCTCGGACTCGTCTGCGATCAGCCGGCGGGGAGCGGGGCCTGGCGACTGAGTTCCCGGCGATTGCTGCTTCCACCCGAGGCCGACCGCGCCGCGAAGCAGGTGCTCGGTCCGCTCGGTGGACGGCCCACGCTCGCATTCCTGGCCAATGCGATGACACCGCTGGTGGGCGGCCGGCCCGGTGCGGCAAGTATTCCGTATTCGACCGTCGTGGGCATCGACACCGCGAGCCTGCCCGTCGGTGATCTTGTCGATGACGAGGGGAAAATCCTGACGCTGCCGGGACCGGAGGAGATCGTCATCGACCGCTGGATGGCCGACGATCTCGCGTCGCAGGGCGTGCCGATCGCCGTGGGAGATGTGCTCGAACTCCGGTACTTCCTGCCCGAGACGTTGCACGGCCGGGTGGAGGAGTCGGCCTGTACGCTGAAAGTCAGCGGCATCGCCGCGATGCGCGGCGCCGCTGTCGCGCGAGACTTCGTGCCCGAGGTCGAAGGGATCACCGACGAGGCCTCGATCGCCGACTGGGATCCCCCCTTCCCCTTCGATCGCAGCCGCGTCCGTACCGTTCCGCCGCATGACGAGGATGATCGTTATTGGAAGACGTACGGTGCGACACCGAAGGCCTTCGTCTCGCTCGCGGTCGCGCGGCGGATCGCGGGCAGCCGGTTCGGTGCCACCACGGCCTGGCTCGTCGCCGGTGATGCGCTCCAGTCGGCCGACGCCACCCGTACCTCCCTCGCCAATGCGATCGATGCTGAAGGCATGGGCATCAAGGTCGTGCCTTTGCGTCGTAAGGCGGAGGAGGCGGCTCGGGGATCGACGCCGTTTGGCGGCCTGTTCCTCGCGCTCTCGAGCTTCGTCGTCGCTTCGGGACTCCTGCTCGAGTGGCTGCTCTTCTCGCTGCTGGTCGCCGCACGTCGTCGCGACATCGGCATCCTTGCGGCCATTGGCTGGCCCGCTGGTCGCGTGGCCCTGCTGCTCGTGCTGGTGGCGGGCTTGGCGGCGGTCGTCGGCGTGGCGATCGGCACGCTGCTGGGGCCGCTTTGGGCGCGGCTGCTGCTCGACTGGCTGGGCCAGGCGTGGAACACCGGCGTCGCGGTCGGCTCGAGTGCGGTCTTTGCCAGAGGAGCACAGGCCTTTGCGAGTCCGTCGCTGCGGTCGCTTCTGCCTGCCGCGATCGGGGCTGCCACGGTGTCGCTGGCCGCGGTGGTCGTGGCATCCTGGCGGGCCGCGCGGCTGCCGCCGCTGGCGCTGCTCAAAATGGGCGGCGGGGATCCAGCATGCGTGCGTGGTCGTCGCCGGCCGGTCTTGATCGGCAGTGCCGCGATCGGCCCCATGGCTGCCCTCGGGCTGGCCTGGTGGGCGCGGCGTGCCGACCCGCAGGCGGCCGTGGGGCTGTTTTTTGCCGCCGGATTTCTGGCGTTGGCCGGATTGCTGGCGGGTGTCGGGCTGCTGCTTCTCCATGGGGCCGGTGGCCGCCGGCCGCTCCGCACGCTCCCCGGACTCGCCTGGCGGGGCCTCACGCAGGGGCGATCGCGGGCGTTTTCCGTGGCCGCGATCGTGGCATGCGCCGAGTTTTTGATCGTGGCGGTTTCGTCGTTTGCGGTTCATACGCCGCAGCGGCCGGACGACCGGTCCGCCCCCACGGGAGGCTGGACCTACCTCGCCACGTTCGGCAGCCCGACCGGCATCGATCCCGCCGATCCTGTCGCGCGGGAATCACTCGGCCTCTCCGATGCCGATCGCGAGACGCTCGCGGCCTGCGCCATCGCCCGGATCAGGTCGTCCGCTGGCGACGACGCCAGTTGCGTGAACCTCTATGCGCCGACGCAGCCGACGGTGCTCGGTGTCGGCAAATCGTTTATCGATCGCGGTGGATTCCGGTTCGTCGATCAGGCACTGCCCCGGCAGGCGAATCCGTGGAGACTGCTCGACAAAGACGGTGCCGTGGCCCCGGCAGGATCGGACGGCCCACAGGGGGCGGTCGTTCCCGTCATCCTTGATCAGGCGACGGCGCAGTGGGCGCTCAAACTCGGCGGCGTGGGGGCGAGGTTTGAACTGCCTGTCGACGCCGGGTCTGCGGTCTTTGAAATCGTGGGCCTGTTGGAACCGGGAATCCTGCAGGGCTCCCTGATCGTCTCGGAAAGGCATTTCGAGCGGCTGTTTCCACAGCAGTCGGGGTATAAGCTCGCGCTCGTCGATGCGGGCCTCGCTGTCGCCGAACGCGCGGCCGACGACCGTGTGCCCCGGGCTATCGCGGCCGCTTGGGCTGACGCCGGGGTCACGGTGACCCGTACGACCGATCGGCTCCGCAGCTTGCAGGCGGTGCAGAACACGTTCTTGGCGGGATTCCAAACGCTCGGCACGCTCGGGCTGGTGCTGGGGGCCGCCGGCGTCGCGGCCGTGCAGTTTCAGAGTGTGCTCGAGCGACGTGGCGCGCTCGGACTCATGGCCGCAGTCGGCTTCACCGGGGGCCGGCTCCGGCTGGTGGTGGTGCTGGAAACGCTGCTGATGGTGGCCCTGGGGCTGGCGGTCGGCACGCTCTCTGGCTGTCTGGCGGTCGTTCCGGCCTTTGCAGGGGGCCGGGCAGCCATGCCGATGGGCTGGATCATTTGCACCTGGGGGTTCACGCTCGCGGCAGCGGTCGTCGCCGGAGTTACGGCCGCAGGGCGGGTGGCCCGTCTCGAACCGGGGAAAGTCCTCGCCGAGGCCGATTGAGGTGCCGGATCGACCTGTCCTGTTTTGCGTTTGAGTTTTTTCCGGCCGACGGGGTAGTTTCTGCCGCATGCATATTCTTGTGATACTGCCCCGGTGGGTTGGCGACTTCGTGATGAGCACGCCCATGCTCCGCGCGGTACGCGAGCATTACGGTTCGTCTGCGCGGATCACCGGCGTGGCCAAGCCGATGTTCGCGGAGCTGCTCGAGGGCACGCCATGGCTTGACCGGTTGGTCGGCTATGACCGTCACAGCCGCGATCCAGCCCGGCGGTTTCTGCCGGTCGCGGAGCAGCTCCGAGCCGATCGGGCCGATATCGCGCTCATCTTGCCCAACTCGATCTCCTCGGCGGCGCTCGCGTGGGCCGGCGGGGCGAGGCGACGCGTCGGCTTCGTGCGGCCTGGACGTCGCTGGCTGCTCA
>JBIIMX010000214.1:0-5814 GCA_044337765.1 Pirellulales bacterium
CCGGCTCTCCCGAAGCGTTTGACCCCGTGGCCACAAGTTTTCAACTTGTGAGAAGCAAAGACACGGCAAGTTAGGAAACTCGCCGCCACGGGGGCAGGGACACGGCAAGTTAGGAAACTCGCCGCCACGGGGGCAGGGACACGGCAAGTTAGGAAACTCGCCGCCACGGGGGCAAAGACACGGCACGTTGGAAACTCGCCGCTACCGCTGGCTCTCCCGAAGCGTTTGGCCCCGTGGCCACAAGTTTTCAACTTGTGAGAAGCAAAGACACGGCACGCTTGGAAAACTCGCCGCCACGGGGGCAAAGACACGGCACGCTTGAAACTCGCCGCGGGGAGGGCTCTGCCATTCCGGCGGGTTTGGCTCGCGTGTTTCCTCCGAAAAACGGCGAAATTGCGGTGCCGTGCCTTTTTTCATTCCGGGGATACACTAACGTGCTCGTTCTCGTCCCTGACACGTGCCTATCAGACCTCCCGCCCGCGATACCTCATCTGACATGTTCGACTGGTTCGAGCGGGGTTCTTACCTCGGCATTGTGCTGTTCCTCACGCTCACGGGCATCGGGCTACCCGTGCCCGAAGAGGTGCCGATCGTGGCGGCGGGCGTGGCCAGCCGCGCGGGTGCACTGCAGTGGTACTACGCCCTGCCCGCGTGCATGGTGGGCGCATTGCTCGGCGACAGCCTGATGTATGCCATCGGCCGGTTCTTCGGCGCACGGATCCTCAAAGAGCATCCTTGGTGGTCGGGGTTTCTCACGCCCGAACGGGAGCGAACGATCGAGAACCTGCTGCGCAAACATGGCATCAAAGCCTTTTTTGTGGCCCGTTTCCTCGTGGGGCTCCGCAGCCCGTTCTATCTGACGGCCGGCATCTTGAAGGTGAAGTATCGCTGGTTCTTGCTGGCGGATTTCATCTGTGCAACGGTCGTGATCGGCGGCTTTTTCGGGCTGGCCTATCTCTTCGGCGAACGGATCACCGGCCTCATTCAGTCGGCAACCCGGGGTTTCACCGCGATCACGATCGGTGTGGCCCTCGTTGGCCTGACCGTGATTGCCTTTTTCTCCTTCCGTCAGCGACGGATCCGCATGCTCGACCAGGATCCGGAGGCGCTCTTCGAAAACCGGGAGATCCTGCTCGGACCGGCTGCCGACCGGATAGCCGACGCCGTTGCCCTTGGCGACAACCGCCACGTCGAGCACGACCGATCAGCCGCTCGCAGGGAATGACGGAAGGCCCCGTCCCGTGCCTGCCCCACCCGCGCGACGGAGGACTGAGGCACGCCCAGTTTGCAGCCGCACGGGCGGTTGACTGCGTGAAGCATGGTCGTGGAGCCGGGTCGTGCGGCCTGTGATGGTTCTGCCGGCATGAGGGTGCCGTCTGGGAAGAATTGTCGCCCTGCGTCGACTTTGCTGTCGCCGTTTTGCGACCTAGGAACATGGTGCGTCTCTCTCGTCACCACGTTCGCTTCCAGGATGTCACCATGATTCGCCCTGCGGCGCCGGTCGATCGCCCCCTCAGTCCTGGACGCGTGCTCGTCGTCGACGACGATCGCCGCGTGGCATCCCGCACCGCCCAATGGCTCTGCAGCCTCGGCTGGCATGCCAGTGCCGTCGGCCGTGCCGAGGAGGCGTTGCCGCTCCTGGCCCGCGAGCCCTATGCGGTATGCATCGTCGACGGTCTTCTGGCAGGGAATGGGGCCGGCCGGATTGCGGCGAGCCTGCGGATGGCGGCCAACGGCACGGGGCTGGTGATCACCGTGCCGAAGGCGTCTCCAACGGCGATCGCACCGGACCTCGATCCCGACGCCATCGTGCCGATGCCGGCCCGCGACGCCGACCTGCTGGCCGCGCTCTCCGCATCCGCTGCGGCGGCAGCCCGCCGCGCCGCCGCGGTCGAGGCACGGCCTGCGACGCCAAAACTCCTCGGCACTTCGCCGTCGATGGTGCACCTGCTCGACCTCGTCGCCCGCCTCGCCGATGCGCCGGCAACGCTGCTCATCACCGGAGAGAGCGGCACGGGCAAGACGCTCCTGGCCCGCGAGATCCATCGGGCCAGCCGTCGCCGCGGAAAGCGGTTCGTCGAGGTGGCCTGCGGGTGTCTCAGCGAAACGCTGCTGGAAAGCGAACTCTTCGGCCACGTGGCCGGGGCGTTCACCGGTGCCGCCGCCAACCGCGACGGGAAATTCCTGCAGGCGGATGGCGGAACGATCTTCCTCGACGAGATCGCCACCGCCTCGCCAGCCATGCAGGTGAAAATGCTGCGGGTGCTCCAGGACATGCGATTCGAGCCCGTGGGAGGCTCGCAGACGCATGTCGTCGATGCCCGGGTCATCCTCGCCACCAACGAAGATCTGGCGGCAATGGTGGCGGCTGGCACGTTTCGGGCCGATCTCTTTTGGCGGGTGAACGTGATCACGATCGAGATGCCGACCTTGCGGGACCGGGCGTGCGATATCCCGATGCTCGCGGATCATTTTCGCGCCGCTGCCGTGGCCCGTGGGGGCCGCGAGGTGGAGGGATTCTCGCCGGCGGCGATCGAGGCCCTTCGGCAGTATCGCTGGCCGGGCAACGTCCGCGAACTCGAGCATGCGGTCGAATATGCGGTGTTTCTCGGACGTGGGCCATGGATCGGGGCCGCCGATCTGCCACCGTCGGTCAGGCAGACCTCCGGGAGCGCCGCGGTCCAAGCACCAGCAGCCGCGGCAGCAACTTCCGCGGGCTCGCTCAAGCTGTTGATGGCCCATCCCGAGCGGCGGCTGATCATAGAGGCCCTGGAACGCTCCAATTGGCGGCGAGACGCCGCCGCGCGGGCCCTCGGCATCAACCGCACCACGCTCTACAAAAAGCTCAAGCGGCTGGGCATGAATCTTGCCGAACTCCAGCCCGCCCGGTGAACAGAACGGCCTTTTGTCGGTTTCCCGGCGGATTGCTCCGTTGGGAAACCATGGCACGCGAAAATCCTGTCACCGCGGGCCGGCGGCGCCCCCCCGCTTCAAAAAGCGGCGGGTTTCGGGCATACTCCGGGGCCCCAACCTTCACGAACACAGGAGATCTCCCCCAGGATGTTCCGCAATCTCAGCACGTTTGGCCTGCCGCTTTCCGGCCGCCCCAGCGAACTCATCGAGTTGGCCCTGTCGTTCGGCTTCGACGCCATGGATATCGACCTCGTCGACTTCCAGCAGCAGGCGGAGACCTTCGGAGTGGCTCATGCTCGAAGGCTGATGGTGAGTGCCCGGCTCAAGTGCGGCGTGTTTCGCCTTCCGGTAACGCTCGATGCAGACGCTGCGACATTCGAGGCGGAACTGGCGGCCCTGCCGAAACGGCTCGAGTTCGCTCAGGCCACCGAGGCCACCCGCGCGGTGGCATCGATCGCGTCCGCGTCGGATGAGCATTCGTTCAAAGACTTCTTCGAGCAGTATCGCACGCGGCTCGACACGCTTGGCGGCGTGCTCGATCCGTACGGCATCTCGCTCGGTCTGGCGATCACCCCCGAAGCCGAGGCTCGCGCCGAGAAGACCCACCAATTCATCCACACCTTCGAAGGGCTGCTCGGCTTGTTGGCCGTGTCCCATCCCCGCGTGGGTGCCGTGGTTGATTCCTGGGCGATGCACATCACGGGCGAACCGCTCGAGATGATCGCCAAGGTGCCGCAGGGTCGGATCGTGGAAGTCCGGCTTTCCGATGCTCCCCGCGATGTGGCGACGGCGGAACTCACCCACGCGCAGCGGCTGATGCCAGGGGACACAGGCGTGATCAATTCAGCCGCGGTGCTGACGCAGGCAAAGAACGCCGGCTTCGACGGACCAGTGACACCGTGGGCCGATCGCACGACGCTGGCCGGCCGCGGTCGGGAGCGGATCGTGAAGATCGCCGGCGATCGGCTCGAGGCTGCCTGGCGAGAGGCGGGGCTGCCGATCGTGCCGCGGTGGTTCACGCCTGTCGCCAAGGATGCGTTTGGGCGTCCCCTCAACGAGGAAATCTTCGCCGGCGCCGAGTAGGCGACGGCAAGAGAGGTTCCATCCTGGCGAGGCATGGTGGCGACCTGCCCCTACGAAAGGGCTCTGCCGAAGTGGTCGGCCCCGTGGCCACACGTTTTCAACTTGTGTGAAGCAAAGACACGGCAAGTTAGGAAACTCGCCGCCACGGGGACAAAGACACGGCACGCTTGGGAAACTCGCCGCTAGGGGAGGCTCCGCCGAAGTGTTCGGCCCCGTGGCCACAAGTTTTCAACTTGTGAGAAGAAAAGACACGGCAAGTTAGGAAACTCGCCGCCACGGGGGCAAAGACACGGCAAGTTAGGAAACTCGCCGCCACGGAAGCAAAGACACGGCAAGTTAGGAAACTCGCCGCCACGGAAGCAAAGACACGGCAAGTTAGGAAACTCGCCGCCACGGGGGCAAAGACACGGCACGCTCGGGGGAAACTCGCCGCTAGGCAAACACGACGCCAGCGATCGCTACGCACCTTCCCGGATCCAGGTCACCTTGGGCGAGCCACCGCCATCTTTCGCGGAGCCCTTGATGAACTCCGACACATACCGCAGCGTCTTGCCGGGACGATCGGGGTCGCGGAAGGAATCGCCTTTCTGCAGGATCGGCAGCTGATCTGGCATCCCGCCGAAGGCCCGCGTGCCGGCGGCCTGACAGGGATACCACCAGCCCTGGCCATCGGCGTCGACCAAATAAAACTCCGGGTAGCAATGCCCCTCGACCCAGACGGTCCTCGCGGGAATGCCTTCGGCCCGGGCCATGGCGATGAACAGGCAGGTGAGTTCCTCGCAATCACCCCAGCCATCGGCCAGCGCCCGTGCGGCCCCCTTCAGGTCGCCATTGCGGTACTCGACCTTCTCGCGGACGGTGTCGTAGATTGCCTCGACCTTCTGCCAGCCGTCGAGATCCTCGCCCGTCGCCTTCGCCAACTTCAGAATCTTCGGATGCCGTGTTTCGATGTAGGGACTCGCGCCCAAAAAACCACGCAGCGCCCGGTCAGGCTTCTGCGGGATCGTCAGGTGTGACGGATCGGCGGGCGGCAGGATCGACGCGCGTTCGAGCGAGAAGGTGACGATGGCATGTGCCTTCTCGCCGGCGGGCAGGCTTGGAATCTCAACGATCATCTGCTTCACGCCCCCGGGCAGCGTGCGATACCGCAGGCCGCGGACATCGGGGGAGACGTTCTCCTCCACGATCTGCACCTTTTGCTCCGGCCAGTCGGCGGGCACCGGGAGCGTGGCATAGATTTCCCGGCATGCACCCCCCTCAGCCGTCACGGCCACGCCGACCCGGTATTTCTGCGTGCGGGCGTCACCCAGCGAGGGGGCGGCCGACGTGGCCTCCACCGCGGCGAACTGGGCCCGGGCTGGCGGGGGGAGCATTGCGACCGCCACGGCGGCCAGCAGCGGAAGGAGATAAAAACGGTTCATAGAAAGTCCATCGGCCAAGGCCGAGGGCCGGCTCGCGGGGCGGTGCCCCCTTGACGGTAGGGAAATCTGGGGCGACGGGGGCAAACACTCGATTGTTCGGCCGCTGAACGGCTGCTACACTACGCGGCTCGATCTATTGTGGCCCGTGAGTCCCCCTCCCCCAACCCGTTTACCCAAAACCCCCCCACGCATGGTCAACCGCAACCTCATTCGCGAACTTGAACTCGGAGACGAACTCGATCAGGAACTGGAACTCGCCCTCGCTGGCACAGAAGAGGGTGAATACTCGATCGGAACCTCCACGCTGGCGGTCAATTCGGTGCTCGAGGGGAAGGTGTTGCGGGTCGACGACGAGTTCGTTCTCGTCGACGTGGGCTACAAGAGCGAAGGGCATATC
>JBIIMX010000215.1:0-5802 GCA_044337765.1 Pirellulales bacterium
GGGCTGGTACGTGGCCCGGGAACGGTAGACCCGCAGAAACACCTCCTGCGTGAGGTCTTCGGCCGTGGAATGGTCACCCGTCTGGTGCAGGAACAAGGTGACGAGCCTGTTTTGCCAGAGGCCCATGAGCTGTTCGAAGGCTCCGGCATCGCCGTCGCGGACGCGAAGCATGAGTTCGGTGGAGGGATCGCCGGCCGCCGTCTCGCTGACCATCGAAAAACACCCCAGAAACTCCCGCCCGGAAAACAAGCGGAGCGGGCCGAGGCCAAGGCCGGCTCGGCACGCGACACAGAAAAGAGTGGAGCGGAGGAGGATCGAACTCCCAACCTCGGCATTGCGAACGCCGCGCTCTCCCAGTTGAGCTACCGCCCCATGATATGGGGAACACTCGCTATTTTCCGCGAATCTGGATCGTATGACACGCGACGGAGGCTGTCCAGCGGTGGCCTGGGGCCGGGGGCATGGGGCATGGGCAAGTTGAAAACTCGCCCCCACGTTGGGCAAGTTGGAAACTCGCCCCCACGGGATTCTGGCCGAAGATCACTCCCCCGTGGCCACGAGTTTTCAACTTGTGGAAGCAGGGGCCAGGGGCATGGGCAAGTTGGAAACTCGCCCCCACGACGGGCAAGTTGGAAACTCGCCCCCACGACGGGCAAGTTGGAAACTCGCCCCCACGCTGGGCACTTGGAAACCCTGCCCTCGCGGGACTGCGTAGGCCCGGGGGGCCGGCCGCCCTACAATCGACCGAGTCCCCCCTGCCCCGGCCACGCATCATGCGGTCCTCCATGCACGTTCCCCCGATCGTCGTCCGCGGCGCCCGCGAGCACAACCTCCGCGACGTCACGGTCGGCCTGCCACGGGGCCGGCTCGTCTGCCTCACCGGCGTGAGCGGATCGGGGAAGTCGAGCCTCGCCTTCGACACGCTCTACGCCGAGGGGCAGCGTCGCTACGTCGAAAGCCTTTCGACGTTTGCCCGGCAGTTCCTCGGCCAGCTGCCTCGCCCCGACGTCGACAGCGTCACCGGCCTCTCCCCATCGATCTCGATCGCGCAGAAATCGGCCGGCCACAACCCCCGATCGACCGTCGCCACGATGACGGAGATCCACGACTTTCTCCGCGTGCTCTACGCACGGATCGGCACGGCCCATTGCCCGGTCTGCGACAGCGTGCTCGAGGCCCAGCCGCGGGACCAGATCGTGGAGCGGATTGTCACGGCCCGCAAGGACCAGCGGGTGATGATCCTCGCGCCGCTGGTCCGCGAGGGAAAGGGGGAACATCGCGACCTGTTCACCGACCTCATGCGGCAGGGTTTCACCCGGGCCCGCGTCGACGGCCAGGTCTGCCGCGTCGAGGAGCCGCCGGCGCTCGAGAAGCTTCTCAAGCACTCGATCGACGTGGTGGTCGATCGGCTGATTCCATCGGAGTCAACGCGGAGCCGCATCGCCGACGCGGTCGAACTCGCCCTGCGTACCGGTGGTGGCCAGGTGATCGTGGCTGGAGAAAATGGGGACGGGAGCGATTTTTCAAAAAAAGGGACGGGAGCCGTTTCTCGCGCGGAAAAATCGCTCCCGTCCCCATTTTCGGATCTGATCCTGTCGAGCCGCTATGCCTGCGTGCAGTGCGGCGTGAGCTACTCCACGCCCGAGCCGCAGCTCTTCAGCTTCAATAGCCCTCAGGGAGCCTGCCCGACCTGTGACGGCCTCGGCGACATCTACGGCATCGATCCGACGAAGCTCGTGACGGCTCCGGAAAAGTCGCTCCGCAAAGGCGCGCTCGGCGTGCTTGGCGGCTTTCGCGACATGCCGCGGTGGCTGCGGCGGCTGCTCACCGGCGTGGCGGCGCATGCCGAGGCGAAACGAAAATTCCCGACCGGCACGCTGCTCGACACGCCCTGGCAGGACCTCACGTCGCTTCAGAAGAAAATATGGCTCAATGGCACGGGCCTCGAGGAGATCTCGCTCGCCTGGCGGCGCGGCCGCGCCGAACGGGGTGCGAAGACGAAGTTCGAGGGGATCCTCGCGCTGCTGGCCGCCCGCTGGCGGAATGCCAAGAGCGGCATCATCCGGCGGATGCTCGAGAAATTGATGAGCGTGACGCCCTGCCACGATTGCATGGGCGCCAGACTCTCGTCCCAGGCCAGAGCCGTGCGGGTGCGGGGGAAGGCCGGTCCACGGCGTTCCGCCGAACTTTCCCTCGACCGCCTCTGCGGCCTGCCGATCGCCGACGCGCGGGAGTTTCTCTCCGATCTTGTGCTCGACGACACGCAGGCGGTGATCGCGGTCGAGCTCATGAAGGAGATCCGCTCGCGGCTCGCCTTCCTCGACCAGGTCGGCCTGGGCTACCTCTCTCTCGAACGCAAGGCGCCCACGCTCTCCGGCGGCGAGAGCCAGCGCATCCGGCTCGCCGCACAGATCGGCTCCGGTCTCTCCGGCGTGCTGTACGTGCTCGACGAGCCGTCGATCGGCCTGCATGCCCGCGACAACGTCAAGCTGCTCGGTGCGCTGGAGGCCCTGCGCGACAAGGGCAACACGGTGATCGTGGTCGAGCACGACGAAGACACGATCCGTGCGGCCGACTGGGTGGTCGACTTCGGCCCCGGTCCGGGCAAGCGCGGCGGCGAGGTGGTGGCGGCCGGCACGCCCGCCGACGTGGCGGCGAGCGACCGCAGCATCACCGGCGGCTTTCTTGCGGGCCGCGACGCGATCGAAGTGCCGACCGTGCGGCGGAAGCCCACGGGCCGGTCGCTCGTGCTCAAGGGAGTGACACACAACAATCTCAGCGGCATCGACGTCGAGATTCCGCTGGGGCAGCTGGTCTGCGTGACGGGCGTGTCGGGGAGCGGCAAGAGTTCGCTGGTGGGCGACGTGCTGGAGCCGGAGCTGAGGCGGCGGCTGGCCGGCGGGAGCGACACCGACGCAGACGATGCAGAGAGCGGCGCCACCGGCGCCGGCGGTACGTTCACCGCGATCGAGGGCACCGAGCACCTCGACAAGGTGATCGTGATCGACCAGTCGCCCATCGGCCGCACGCCGCGGAGCAATCCTGCCACCTACGTGAAGGTCTGGGACGACATCCGCAAGCTGTTCACGATGCTGCCCGATGCGAAGAAGCGTGGCTGGAAGGCGGGACGGTTCAGCTTCAACGTTGCGGGCGGGCGGTGCGAGGCCTGCGAGGGCAACGGCTCGACCCGGCTCGACATGGATTTCCTGGCCGATGTCTGGGTGACCTGCGAGCAGTGCGGCGGGGCGCGGTTCGCCAAAGACACGCTCGAGGTCCGCTGGAAGGGCAAGAACGTCGCCGAGCTGTTGAACATGGAGATTGGCGAGGCACGGGAGCTCTTCGCCGACGCCCCCGACATCGCCCGCAAGCTCGAGACCCTCTGCGACGTCGGGCTCGACTACCTCCATCTCGGCCAGCCGTCGCCCACGCTCTCCGGCGGCGAGGCGCAGCGGGTCAAGCTTTCGCGGGAGCTGGCCAAGCGTTCGACCGGCAAGACGCTCTACATCCTCGACGAGCCGACGACAGGCCTGCACATGGCCGACGTGCGACAGCTGCTCACAGTCTTGGAGCGGCTGGTGGATGCGGGCAACACGGTACTCGTTGTCGAGCACAATCTCGACGTCGTGAAACGCGCCGACCACGTGATCGACCTCGGGCCGGAGGGAGGCGCAGGCGGCGGCCGGATCGTGGCCGCGGGCACGCCGGAGCAGGTGGCCCGCGTGAAGGCGTCGCACACCGGCCTGGCCCTCAAGTCCATGCTGGCAGCCGGCAAGCAGCGGGCCGCTGGAACGCATGCGCCGCCGGCCCGTCGCAAGAAGCCCGCGAGCGCGGCTGCCCTCGCCAAGGCCGAACTGGCAAAGCTGTCGCAGATCGAGAAGGCCTCGATCGATCCCGGCCCGCCGCAGATCACGATCCGCGGAGCGTCGCAGCACAATCTCAAAGCGGTCGATGCCGACATTCCCCGCGGCGAGATGACGGTCTGCTGTGGCCCCAGTGGCAGCGGAAAAACATCGCTCGCCTTCGACACGCTCTATGCCGAGGGGCAGCGTCGCTATGTGGAGAGCCTCTCCCCGTATGCCCGGCAGTTCGTCGGTCAGGTGCCAAAGCCGGTGTTTGAAAAGATCGAGGGGCTTTCGCCGGCGGTCGCCATCGAGCAGCGGGCGACGGGAAGCACGCCGCGTTCGACGGTCGGCACGCTCACGGAGATGTACGACTATTTCCGTGTGTTGGCGGCCCGGCTGGGAGTGATGCACTGCCCTAACTGTGGCACTCCAGTAGGGGCCCAAAGCGTAGATAAGACGGTCGAGCGGCTGCTCGAACATGAGCCCGGCACGCGGCTGCTCCTGCTTGCGCCGGTGGAGCTCCGCGTGGGCCAGTCGCCCGAGGCTTTTTTTGCGGGGCTCCGCGCGGCGGGGTATTCCCGCGTGCGGGTTGATGGCAGCACGCAGCAGCTTGCCGACAAACCCACGCTCGACCGCAAGCGAAAGAACAGGATCGAGATCGTCGTCGACCGGGTAACGGCCGCGGCTTCGGAGCGCAGCCGTCTGGCCCAGAGCGTGGAGACGGCGTTTGACGCCGGCGGCGGCACGATGCTCGTGGCGCGGGCGGTCGATGGAGTTGAGGAAGCCGACTGGCCGGTGGAGGTGCATAGCCGCAGGCTCGCCTGCGCTTCGTGCGGCCGGGGATTCAAGCCGCTGGAGCCGCGGCAGTTCTCGTTCAACAGCCCGCTTGGCTGGTGTGCCACGTGTGATGGCCTGGGCACGCGGACGGGCATCGAACACAAGTCGCTGATTCGCGATCCATCGCTGTCGCTTGGAGAGGGTGCCATCGATCTCTGGCCGAGCCTCGAACGTGCTGATGCCGGTCAGGTGAGCCGGGCGATGCTCGAGGGCCTCTGTGCGGCAACGGGTCTGCCGATCGACGTGCCGCTCGTGGAACTTTCGGGCCTCCAGCAGCGGGTGCTTTTCGAGGGCACGGGTGAGAAGTGGATTGATGTGAGACGGCCCGTCGCAAGCGATCCGCGCAAAAAACCCCGGAGCGGAAGAGATGGGATGCACGGCGGCAACGTCTGGTTCTCCTTCCAATTCAAAGGCCTCGAGGCAGCGTGCGAGGAGGCGGCGCGGCTGGTGACCGGCCTGCGTGGCAAGGTCGATGCGGTGATGGGGGAGGTGCCGTGCAGCGAATGCGGCGGCAGCCGGCTGGCCGACGTGGCCAGCGCCGTCACGCTCTGGGGCCGCTCGCTCGACGTCTGGTGCCGCATGCCTCTGGCACGCTTGCAACAGGCGCTCGCCGCCGTCTCGCTTTCCGAGAGTGAAAAGAAAATTGCCGGCGACCTGCTCCGCGAACTCAATGCCCGGGTGGCGTTTCTGGTCGACGTGGGGCTCGAGTATCTCGACATGGCCCGGCCCGCGGGCAGCCTCTCCGGTGGCGAACTCCAGCGGATTCGCCTGGCGGCCCAGGTGGGCAGCGGCCTGACGGGCGTGCTCTATGTGCTCGACGAGCCGACGATCGGCCTGCACCCGCGGGACACGCACCGGCTGATCGCGGCGCTCGGCAAGCTTCGGGATCTCGGCAACACGATCGTGGTGGTGGAGCACGACCGCGATGTCGTCGCGGCGGCTGATCATGCGCTCGACTTCGGACCGGGCAGCGGCCGCGAGGGGGGCACGATCGTGGCGCATGCCGCACCGGTGAAGCTCGCCACGACGAAGGCGAGTGTGACGGGGCCATACCTCAAGGCGAAGAAGGCATGCGACGCGGTGCTGGCCCGCAAGCAGAAGCAGGGCCGCCGCCAGCCGACGT
>JBIIMX010000015.1:0-20506 GCA_044337765.1 Pirellulales bacterium
GCAAGGGAGTCTTCCAGATCGGTCTCGGCCCGGGCGATGTCGAGATAGTCGCCCGCGCCCGCCTGCAGACAGGCCCGGGCGATGTCGATGCTCGGCCGCGGATCGATGACCACGATCGGCAATTGTGGATCGGCCTTTTTGACGGCGGCATGAAGCACGTCGGCGGCCGGCCCCGACCGGGCGGTGACGATCCCGAGGTCCCAAGAGTCGCGGGAGAGCGTGGCGATCGCGGCATCGAGCGATTTCTCCACCCGCACCTCGAAAGGCTGCAGGCGGGCGCTGAGCTTGGCGTATGGCAGCCCGGTGCTGCCCTCGGAATCGAAGATGAGGATGCGTGGCTGCTGCACGGGATGGCTCGGGCGGGCCTGGGTGACAACGGGGGACCGGCGTCGAAACGTTCCGCCGAACTGTTGGCCGCCTGCCCACGGCTGCGAAACGCCTCCGAGGACGGCAAAGTATGCAGACGCGGACGCCGGGCGGCAACTCGCCGCGGGCGGAAGCTGCTGGTACATTGCCAGACACAAACGAGAGACCGCTTCCTGGAGAGCACCCCCGCCATGCCCATCGACCCCTATTCGCCCTGCCCCGGCGGCACCGGCAAGAAGATCAAGTTCTGCTGTTCCGAACTGCTCGGGGACCTGGACCAGCTCGACCGCCTCACCGAGGGGCAACAATATGCCGCGGCACTCGCGGAGGCGGACAAGCTGACGCAGCGTTATCCGGGGCGGGCCTGCCTCATGGCCCACCGCACCCGGCTGCAGCTGGCCACCAAGCAGTTTCCCGAAGCCATCGCCGGCAGCGCCGCCTTTCTCGAAGCCTGTCCCGACAACCCGGTCGCCATGGGGTTGGCCGCGGTCACAGAGGCCCTCGCGGGGCGGATGCAGGAGGCGATGGCTCTGTTCGATCAAGCCCGCGATCAGGCACGCGAGACTGGCGGCGGGGAAGTGCCGCACGACCTGGTGCGGACTGCCCAAACGCTCGTTCAGGCCGCCACCCAGACGGCCCATCCCGGCTGTGCCCAGGGCATTGTCGAATGGTTGGTCGACAAATCGCTCGGCACCGAGGAGGAGCGGCAGGTGCTCGCCTCGATCGTGGGCTCGGGCGGCGTGCCGCCAGCTCTCCGCACCAAGATGTCGTTCGAATCGGCACCGGCCGACTCTCCCTACCGTTTCGAGTTTGAATCGGCGTTGAAAGCTGCCGCTGACTGGCGGCTTGCAAAGGCGCTGTCCACGTTTCGCAGCTTGAAGCCGGTGGCGGGAGAGAGCCCCGAACTCTTCGCCAACATCGCCATCCTCTGCGAGATGCTCGCCCGGCCGTACGAGGCGTCCGAGGCATGGCTGACTGTGGCCCGGCTCCGGGCCGCTGCACACGACGATGCGGTCGAGGCCACGGGCCGCGCGATCGCGATGGAGACGGAGGCCAACCCTGATCGATCACCCGTGATGAAGATCACGAGCATCATCGCGCCGCTCCGGCCCACCGGCGGCGAGGCGGTGGACGGCGGCATCGAGATGCTCGAAGACAAGCTCCGCCATGACGGTCACTTTGACGTCTCGACATTCGATCGTTCGGCCTGGGTATCGCGTGGTGCGGCGCCGCCGCATTCGGTGTGGCGGGTCTTTGTGCCATCACCTGCCGCGCAGCCCGCAAGCGAACACCCCGACCGTCTGTTGGCCTCGCTGATGATCTTCGGCCGGCAGACCGATCGGGAGCCGGAGGCGGTACTGCAGGGATTCGAGCCCGACGTAGCGGAAGCGAAACCTTTCGTGGAGCAGCTGCTCGGCTGCACGTTTGCCCCACCGGTGGACGTGGGCCGCGGTCGTTTGCCGACCACCTCGCCCACCGTATGGCTTCAGAATACGCAGTTTCGCGTCAAGCCTGCGGAGCTCTCCAAGGAGCCCGTGGCTGCCGACGGGCCTTCGATGGTGGACCGCCTGCTTGCTCGGCAACGGCAGGCGGTATGGGATCGTTTCCTGTCGGTCTGGCCCGACACGCCCCTTCCCGAACTCTTGGGCAAGACGCCTCGGCAGGCGGCTGCCGAGGCGGGCAAGGAACCGGCCAGACGTGTTGAGGCGATGATCAGCGAAGGCGAGACGGCATCCCGTCAGCCCGAGGCTTCCAAAGCCTGGACAGCGGTCCGGGAAAAGCTGGGGCTGCCGGCGCCGGCGGCGATTCACTCGGCCCATCCGCTCGAGGAAGTGCCGCCGCTGCGTTGGCACCGCGTCGTGCTCGACGGTCTGCCGGTCGACGAACTGCGAATGCTCTTCCTGACGTCGCTCGATGCCGGATTCGACCTGTCGGCAGCGCGGGCCGCGCAGGCGATCGTGGCCCGGCCCGACAGCGAACCTCAGGACCGTTGGGAAGCTTATGGGATGCTCGAGGACCGGGCGGAGACGAGCCTCGAGAAGCTGGAGATCATCGGCAAGCTCCGCGAACTCGCCAAGACACTCAACGCCAACGACGGCATGCTCGACGTCGCCGAATTGCGTGTGCGGCTGTCACGTGCCGATGAGGCTGGCATCATGCGGCTCCTCAATCACCTGCAGCGGGAACATGCCCGCGACCAGAAGGTGATTGCGGCGCTCGCAGAGGTGCTCGGCGAGGCGGGCGTCGATCTCGCAGCGTTGGCTGCCCAGTCGGCCGCAGCGGGCCAGATGCCAGGCGGCCCTGCCGGGATGTCGATCGGAGGCGGGCAGCCGCCGTCAGGGGACTCGGGCCGCATCTGGACGCCGGGCGGCGATCAAGGGGGCGGTGCGGGAGAAAAGAAGTCGCTTTGGACGCCTGGCTGAGGTCACGCAGACCATGCACGTGGGCAGCCGCGAGAATGCGGTCGACCAACACCTGATGCAGCGGGCGATTGCCCTGGCCCGCCGTGGCGAGGGGCACGTCGAGCCCAATCCGATGGTGGGTGCGGTGATCGCGTCAGCATCGGGCGCCATCATCGCCGAGGGCTGGCATGCAGTCTTCGGTGGCCCACACGCCGAGGTGAACGCGATTGCTTCTGCCGGCGACGCCGCCCGTGGCGGCACGCTGGCCGTCACGCTCGAGCCCTGCTGCCATCACGGCAAGACGCCGCCGTGCACGCAGGCAATCATCGCGGCCGGCATCCGGCGGGTGATCGTGGGCTCACGCGATCCCTTTCCTGCCGTCAACGGCTGCGGCCTCGACGAACTCAGCCGTGCCGGAATTGAAGTGCATGTGGGTGCCTGCACGCCGGAGGCCCGTCGGCTGACCGCTCCCTTCCGCATGCTCGTGGAGCAGCGCCGGCCGTGGTTGATCGGCAAGTGGGCGATGAGCCTCGACGGGCGGGTGGCGACCGCCGCGGGTGAGAGCCGCTGGATCTCTTCGGAGGCCTCCCGGGAGATCGTGCACCGACTCCGCGGGCGGATGGACGGCATCCTCTGTGGCATCGGCACGGCGTTGGCCGACGATCCCCTTCTCACCGCGAGGCCCGCAGGCTCGCGTCTGGCGCTGCGAATCGTGCTCGACAGCACCGCCCGATTGCCGCTCGAGAGCCGTCTCGTGCGCTCGGCCCGCGAGGTGCCGCTCCTGGTGGCTGCAGGCCCTGCCGCGCCCGCCGACCGCATGCGGGCCCTGGAGGCGGCGGGATGCGAGGTCTGGCGGGCGACCACCGTTGATGCTCGTGAACAGTTGCAGGAACTGCTCGCGGAACTCGGCACGAGACGGATGACGAACGTGCTCGTCGAAGGCGGACCGACGGTGCTGGGGAGCCTGGCGGATGCAGAGCTCGTCGACGAAATCTGGGCTTTCATCGCCCCGATCATCATCGGCGGCGCGGCGGCAGCCGCGCCGGTCGCCGGCCGGGGGATCGCGGCGCTGGCACGAGCCGCCGCGATCGAGACCGAGCACACGGAGTCAATCGACGGTGACCTCTTCGTCCGCGGCATTGTGCGTCGCAGCTGACTCCTGACTGCAGGATAAAACGAGCGGCCGCCACGGAAGGCTCTGCCGAAGCGATCGACCCCGTGGCCACAAGTTTCCAACTTGTGAGAAGCCAAGACACGGCAAGTTAGGAAACTCGCCGCCACGGAAGGCAAGACACGGCACGCTTAAAAAACTCGCCGCCACGGAAGGCTCTGCCGAAGCGATCGACCCCGTGGCCACAAGTTTCCAACTTGTGAGAAGCCAAGACACGGCAAGTTAGGAAACTCGCCGCCACGGGGACAAAGACACGGCACGCTTAAAAAACTCAGCGCCACGGGGGCAACCGACGAATCGACGGCTTTGCTCGAACTATTTGGCAGGCATGTCGCGAATCACGTTCCGCCAGTGCGTGACCATGGCGTCGGACTGCACCGCCGTCTCCGCGACGGCCACTCGGAGCGACTTGATCGCCTCGAAGACAACCTTCGCCTGGGCCAGTGCGTCTTTGGCCTGCTCGTTCTCGTCATCGGGGCCGAGTTCCGACTCGGGATCGACGTTCCCCTCACGCTGCTGAACGCAGCTGTACCGCGTGAGATAGACGACCCACGGCTGGATCGCGTCGATCAGACCGGCGACGTCGAGGGCGGCAGCTCCCACGAGAGGCTCCTCGAACTTCGTCAACTGGGAACCGGTTTCGAGACGTGTCTTCAGGAGCAGCCGGCCGGCCTGTTTGGGCACGAGCGAGAGCACGGCGGCATCGTCACCGACACCGATCGATGGCTGCACTTTTTCGTCGAGGCCGCTATTCGTCAGCGGATACGACCAGAGGGCGCCGCCCTCGACCTTGGTCTTCACCGGCTCAGGCACACGATACTCCGCCGGAAGGGCATCGGGATTCATCTCCCGCACCGCGTCCACCGCCTCATCGGCGAGTTCGAAGAGATCGCTCATCCCCTCGCGAAATAGCTTCGGATCGTCGAGCCCCAGCACGATGGCCGGCTCCACAAGTGGCAGCGGCTCCGTCGCCGCTGGCAGCCCCTGGTGGGGACGCTTTGTGCTGCTCTTCCCGTCGATCACGAAGGCCATCTGGCCATCGGCAAGCGAGGGGAGGATTTTGTTCCGCAGGATGCCGGCCAGCTTTCCGCCAAGCGGCGCGAGGTGTTCGTCGACCTCCTCGAGCTTTTCTCTGTCTTCGGCGTCGGCCTTTGGCAGCAGATACTTGCGGAAGAACGACCAGCCCAGATCGGTCCACGAAGCCAGATCTTCGAACTGTCCCGGATCGTTTTTCACACGAAATGCGGCCGCGGCCAGCGGGGCACCGCCGGTATGCTCGAGCAACCCGAGCCGCTTCGACCCGTCAAACGGCAGGTTCTTCGACCAATCCCAGACATAGCCCTCGTACCCCTGTTCCGAAAGGAAGGAGAACGCCAGCCAGGGACCGGGAACGGGCAGCCGCCGCTTATACCCTTCGGCCACCTTGCCGAGGCTGCGGCGTGCCTCGTCGGCGGCACCATCGGGGAGGTCGGCAAGATCGGCGATCGTATCGCTGAGGTCGGCAAGTTGCTCGATGTCGGCCGCCGAGGGAGCCAGTGCCTTCTGCATCGGCTCGCTCAGGTAGGAGACGCCGGTGAGCGGCACCTGCTTCATGGCCCGCAGCGGCTCAAAAGGCTTGGTGGCCAGCAGCGACTCACGGCCGCTTCCCGCGACGGCCAGCTTGTTCAAATGCTCGATCGAGTCGCCGACCGTGAGAACGACACGGTCGCCGATCACGCCGAGGCCAATCACCAGTTCCAGACCCTCGATTTTGTCGAAGACCTTCGTCAGCTCCTGCTCGTAATCTTCGAGCCCCGGCACCGCCTCGCGGATCAGGTTGGCATCGGGTTTGATCGTAAACGTGATCACCTCGCCCCCGGCCACCTTGCGACGCTCAAGCGAGTCTGCAAGAGCGGGGTTGGTCTGCGTGATCAGCTTGACGAGAACCTCGATCCGCTTCAGCTGCGACGTGGCGGCGTCGAGCTGAGAGGTCTTGAACCCCCAGACAACGTCTGGCACCACGATCATGTCGATATTTTCCGAAAGCGTCTTGACCACCAGCCGTGTGGCCAGTTCGTCGGCCGAGATCTGCTCGGCGGCCTCGGCGACCTGGAACCGCACCGGCTTGGCGCGAACCCGGCGGCGCATCTCAGTGGCCCCCTTTTCGTCATCGTCTTCCTCCTCCTCGTCGTCGTCTTCATCCTCATCCATCTCCTCCACGTCGATGCCTTCGAGCACATCGACCTCGAAACCACCGACGGAGGCGTCGCCACTGGCCAGCCGCAGCACACCGGCGGCATTTTGGGCCTGCTGGATTTTTTTCAGGAGCTCCACGAACGTCACGCACGACGGCTCGCCGTAGATGAAGGTGTCGGTGGCAACCATGTCCTTGACCAGTTCGAGGGCCTGCTCGTTTTCGGGCAATTCCATGAAGGTCGACATGATCGAGAGCGGACTGCCGGGCTGCAGTTTCTGTTCCTCGACCGAGTCGATGGCGCGGACCACGAACGGCAGCTTCTGGAGAGCCGCAAGTGCGTTGCTCTTGATGAACCGGTCGTACTGCTCCCGGGCCCGCAGGGTTGACGATACGAAAGCGGCGTCGGCGGGAATCATCGCCAGGCCGCTGGTCTCGAGAGCGTCAGCAGCGACGGCGCACAACGACGTCGCGGCCAAGGACGCGGCGATCACGGCGGGAAACATCGCTGTCACGACCGCACGTTTCAGAAACGACATCATCGGTATCCTTAGGCTTGTGAATGGCGAACAAGCGCATGGCAGCCGTCACTGCCACGGGCCGCAGACGGCCATGGAGAGCTGCACGCACCACTTGATAGGATATGCGAAACCCAGCCGTGGGGAGAACCCGGAATAATCCGTGTGTGCGGCGCATCCGGCCCCGGGTGAACCACGATCCGTCGCCACGAGCGGTCGCTCGGAGAATATTCCTCGCTTGGGCACCCGTCGTCTGGACACACCGCCATGCTCATCGAATCAACACAGATCGTCGACACGTTCGCTGAAGCCTTTCGGGTTCGTTATGCGCGGCTCATCGTTACCGCGGCAGACACCCACTGGCTCGACGCCGCGGTCCGCGCCGTTTGCGGCTACGGCACGAGCGTGATCGGCTGCGACGCCGAAATCGGGGTCGAGAACTGGCTCCAGCCGGAGGAAACGCCCGACGGCCGGCCGGGGGCGGCGATTTTCGCGTGTGGTTTTTCCGCCGACGGGGTCGGGAAAGCGATCGCCAACCGGACTGCGCAGTGCCTGCTGACGTGCCCCACGGCCAGCGTTTTCGATGGTCTGCCGGCGGCGGAAGAACGGCGGCCACTGGGGGCGCACGTACGGTTCTTTGGCGACGGATTCGAGAAGACAAAGGTGCTGGATGGGCGTCGATACTGGCGGGTGCCGGTGATGGATGGCGAGTTCGTCGTGGAGGAGGCGGTGGGTATCGAAAAGGGCGTGGGCGGCGGCAATTTCATCCTGCAGGGCCGTTCGCTCGCCGCCACGCTGGCCGCCGCCAGGCGGGCAGTAGACGCGATTGCGGCCACGCCAGGCACGATCACACCCTTTCCGGGAGGGGTCGTCCGGTCGGGCAGCAAGGTTGGTTCGCGTTACGAAGCTCTCCGCGCCTCGACAAACGAGGCGTTCTGTCCCTCGCTCGTGGGCCGCGTGGAGACGAGCCTCGTGGACGGGGCGACCTGTTGCCTTGAGATCGTCATCGACGGCATTGACGAGTCCGCGGTGGCAGGAGCGATGATCGCTGGCATCCGTGCCGCCATCGGACCCGACCTCGTTGCCGTGTCGGCAGGCAACTACGGCGGGAAGCTGGGCAAGTTCCACTTTCATCTTCGCCAGCTTCTCATGCCTGCCTGAATTGCGACGCTCCTGCAAATGGGCTTTCAGGAAGCCAATCGGGTGTGGTACTTCCCCGGGATTCATCCTCCGGGGCCTCTCCGATGCAAGAATCCACGCCCGCTCCTGAGCGTACCTCCAGACAAGATCTTGTCGTGACTCCGCGTCAGTCGAGTCTTCCTTTGATGCTGGGAGCGGTGCTCTGCGCCAGCACCGGCTTTGGTCTCGTATGGGCACTGGGCATCGGTCGCTCCACGGTCGGCGAAGAGACGACTCCTTCGGCACAGGTTGCCATGCCGACTGCAGCCCCCGCCGCGCCTTCCGTGGTGTTCACATCCGGCGAAACGACGACGCCGGCGACCGAGGATGGTCTTTCGACATCTCAGACGACTGGCCACCCCGGGGAGCCGCGGCCATTTCCTGCAGCTGTAGGTGAGGCCGATGCCCCGCGGGCCATGAACGAGCCTGGTTGGCGGCAGCCCGCAGGGCCGATTGCCACTCCACCGAATGACGACCGTTATCCGGCCCGCCCAGCCACGCTTGAGTCGCCCGAATCAGGGCTGCCCATGCCGCCACTCAAAGAGGGCCGCACGTCGCGGTTTGCCCCGCCCGAACGCTTTCCGGGCACCGGCAACGAGCCAATCCGTCTGGCATCCGCAGAGTCGGCGACGCTGGAGTCTCAGCCCGTACAAGACACGACAGACAACGCGCCGCCAGCCGACACACCGGTGTCGACCGATGCCGCGGCCGCTTCTCCGGTCGCACCTGAAGACGCCCCCCTGCCGACGAATGTTTCTTCCCAGCCAGAGGATACGCCCGAGGGTGATCTGCTCGCGCCTGCGCCAGCTGACATCACCGATCCCGAGGATGCAGTGCCGCCGAGCCCGAACGCCCCGCCGCCGCCGCAGCCGACCCGGCAACCGTCGGCCCTCGGGAGCGACCTGCCGCCGCCAGCGCCAACAGCCCCACTGCCTCCGGCCAAGGCCGCCCCGTTCACAGCTCCTGCCACAGGGTCGAGCAGGTTCACATCCTCTGACATTGCTCCCCCCGCCGGCTTCAGACCAGCTGCGGTCGCCCCTGCGCCTGCCCCGGCACCGGCACAGGTCATCAGTACCGCAGCCACCAACCCGTTCGCAGTCGCACCGCCGATGGGCCCGCCGCAAGCGCCGCAGGCTGCCATGCCCGGCGACGATCGCGGTCTGCCGCCGGGAGCCATGAACAGCGGCCGGAGCACGGCGACACCCGGGCAGGGTCGCCCTGGACCGATGCAACTCGAGGGTCTGCAGACGCCACAGCTGGCGGTAGAAAAACGGGGGCCGCGGGATATCCAGGTCGGCAAGCCTGCCCGTTATGAAATTCTTGTGCGGAACCTCAGCAGTGTGGTGGCCCAAGACGTCGTGCTTCGGGATGCCGTGCCCTACGGCACGCTGCTCATCACGACGACACCGCCGGCCAGTCCAGCCGGCTCCGCTCCCAACACCGGACAGAATGCGGCAGCGACGAATGAACTGATCTGGTCGCTCGGCGTGCTTCCCCCCGGTGGTGAGGCCCGCGTTTCGATGGAAGTGATGCCCCAGATCGAAGGCGAAATCGGCAGCGTGGCCAGCGTCAGCTTCCGCACGGACGCATCGATCCGGTCACGGGCCACCAAGCCGGACTTGAAACTCGAGGCTTCTGAGACCCAGGCCGTGAGAATCGGCGGCGACGTGAAGCTCTCTCTCAAGGTCAGCAATCCGGGCACCGGCGTCGCCACCGGCGTCGTGCTGGACGGCCTGCTGCCCGAGGGCGTTTCGCACAGCGCCGGCCGCGAATTGGAATTCGATGTCGGCCAATTGCGGCCTGGCGATTCGAGGACGATCGATCTGGTCCTGAGTACCACCGGTCCGGGAGTCCACACGGCCCGCTTCGCCGCTCGGGCCGATGGCCGCCTCGAGGTCGAGCAGCCAGTGCGTATCGAGGTCACGGCACCCACGCTCGAATTGTCTGCCGAGATGCCGTCGCGGCGATTCCTGCAGCGTCCGGCGACCTGCGTGCTGACGATGGTCAACGCCGGCACGGCGCCGGCGCGGGCCGTGGAACTCGTCGCCCAGCTACCGCCGGGAATGAAATTCGTGCGTGCCAACCATGCGGGCTGGTACGAGGAGCGATCGCACCGTGTTCTTTGGAATCTGGAGGAACTGCCGCCCGGTGAGAATGGCACCGTGGAGATGGTGCTGATGCCTGTCGATCTCGGTCCACAGAAGATCGTAGCGGCCGCACGGAGCAGCGACGGGCCTTCGGATCAGGCGGCGCACACCGTCGAGGTCGAAGGCTTGGCCGCTCTCGTCTTCGAGGTCACCGACAGCGAAGACCCGATTGAGGTGGGGGGCCTGACCGAATACATCGTCCGCATCGGCAATCAGGGGACAAAGGCCGCCAGCGGCGTGAGCCTCACCGCGACCCTGCTGGGCGATCTCGAGCCGGTCGACGCCAAGGGGCCGGCTGCCCACCGCGTCGAAAATCTGGCCGTCATCTTCGAGCCCTTGGCAAAGCTCGCGCCGTCGGAGCAGGCGGTGTTTCGCGTCCGCGTCCGGGGCCGCCGGGAAGGCGACCAGCGGATGCAGGTGCAACTCTCGAGCGACGACCATCCGTCGCCGATCACGAAAGAAGAGATCACGCGGGTCTACGCCGACCGGTAGCCGATCGGGCGGATCAGGCCCGTAGCACCGCGCCGCACTGCCGACCACAGGCCGCCACGACTGCCTCGACCGTCCTGGTGGCCTCCTCACCGGAGAGCGTGCCGGTGTGGCTCCTGAGCCGCAGCGATACGACGAAGCTTTTCTTCCCCGGGCCCAACCGCTCGGCGTCCGTCCAGACCTGCACGAGCCGACACTCCTCCAAGAGCGCCCCGGCACCGCCGCTGATCGCCGTCGCGACGGCGGCCCATGGCACTGACTGCTCCACGATCAGGTTGACGTCCCGCTCGAGCGCGGGGAAATCGCTGGGACGTTCACGGCGCGGCTCCCGATCGACGGCAAACGCAAGCCGGTCGAGCCGCAGTTCCGCGGCGACGACCGGCGACTTGGCACCACCCGGGAGGCCTACGCCGGAGAGCACCGCGGCGGCCACCTCTCCTACCACGCCGATCCGCTCCGCAGGGCGTCCCGTCCTCTCGAGCACGATTTCGGCAGCGCGACCGGGCACGAACAGGTCGAGGCCGATCGGCCGAAACACGACGCGGTCTTCACCCAGGCTGCCGGCCGCAAGCCCGAGCCGCTCCAGCACAGCCTCGGCCAGCCCCTTGGCCGCTGCGAAGCCACCACCCATTACAAAGGCGACGAGCAACGGTTCCTCGACCGGAGACGCGGCCGTTGCAGAGTCCTCGCGGTCCGGCCCGCCAGCCGCGGCGGAGCGTGCGACATATCCACGAGCAGTCTCGAAGAGATCAGGACGCAGGCCGCCGACGGCGACATTGGCCGCGCGGGCTTCCAACAAGCTCGGCAGGAGCGTGCGCCGCAGGCGGTCCGCACCGCGGACCAGGGGCGGCGAACAGCAGAGGGGCGGCGTATTTCCCCAGGGACTGGCCGTGGCTTCGAGCGACTCGCCAACCACGCTCCGCGTCATCGCCTCGCAGAAGCCTGCCGCCACGAGCACCTCGGCCGCCCGCCTGACTGTCCGCTCGCGGGCCGACTCGGCCACCGGCCGCGCGGCGATCGGCTCGTTCTCCGGCACCCGGTCGTAGCCTTCGATCCGCCCGATCTCTTCCACGAGGTCGATCTCCCGCCAGCAGTCCCGCCGCCATGTGGGTGCCCGCCACCTCGATCGGTCGGCGTCCACCGTCTCCGCGACGAAGCCCAGCCCTCGGAGGATCACATGCTGCCGTTCTGCGGAAACCTCGATCCCGAGCACCTCTGCGACACGGCCGTGCCGAAGTTCAATCGTCGCCGGATTCGCCGCCAGCTGGCCTGCCTGAACGACGCCTTGGGAAACCTGCCCGCCGGCAAGTTCCACGATCATCGTGGCGGCGCGGCGGCTGGCCCAGTCGACAGCAGCGGGATCGGGCACCCGCTCGAATCGATACGACGACGCGCTCGCCAGCACGAGCCCCCTTGCGGCAGCCCGCACTGCGAGCGGCGCAAATTGGGCCGATTCAAGCAGGATGTCGGTCGTGCTGGGAGAGATCTCGGTGCCGGCGTCCCCCATCACCCCTGCCAAGGCCACGGGTCCCTCCGCGTCGGCGATCACGCCCATGACTTCGGTGAGGGTGTAGGTCTTGTGATTGATGGCGGTGAACGATTCTCCGGGCAGTGCCCGCCGCACGCTCACCCGTCGGCCACGGATCGCGGCCAGATCGAAGGCGTGGAGGGGCTGTCCGCATTCGAGCATCACGTAGTTGGTCACGTCGACGACATTGTTCACGCTGGCCACCCCCACGGTTGCCAGACGGTCAACGAGCCACCGTGGGCTCGGTCCCACCCGAACGCCCTTGATCACCCGCGCCGAGTAGAACGGACAGATCTCGGCCGCAAGTATCTCCACCGCGATGTCGGCCGCGGCGGGAGCGGCACCTTCGTGTGGCCTGGGATCCGGAATGTGGAGCGGTCGGCCGAAGAGAACCGCGGCCTCACGAGCCACGCCGATGTGCCCGAGGCAGTCGGGCCGGTTGCTCGTCACTTCAATCTCGATCGCCGTATCGGCCCCGACCGTCCGCGTCGACTCGTGGTTGAGCCCGGAAAGGAGCAGTCGCTCGACGAGGGCATCCGTCGACGCGGACAGACTCACATACTCATTGAGCCAGTTCGTGGAGATGATCATGGGCTCGGTTCCCTCTCAGGTGAACACGGCGGCGGACGGGTTGGTGGCCAGGGTCGATGAGCGGTCTGCCTGCCGCCGGTCAGAACTGCCGCAGGAAACGGACGTCGTTGCGATAGAAATCCCTGATGTCGGCCACGCCGTAGCGGCGAGCCGCGATTCGCTCGACGCCCAGACCGAACGCGAAGCCAGACACCTCGTCAGGGTCGTAACCGACCGCCGCCAGCACGGCGGGATCGACCATTCCGGCTCCGCCCATCTCGATCCATCGGCCGCCCCATTCCATGTCGAACTCGACGCTCGGCTCGGTGAACGGAAAGAAAGACGGCCGGAATCGCACGTGCACGTCGCCGCCGAGAAAACTCGAGGCGAGCTGTCGAAGCACGCTTTTCAAGTGTGCCATGGTCGTGCCCGGCTCGATGAGCAATCCTTCCACCTGGTGAAACATCGGGTAGTGCGTGGCATCGGCCGTGTCGGGCCGATAGACCCGCCCCAGCGAGACGATCCGCAGCGGCGGACGGCGGTTTTCCATGACGCGGATTTGCACGGTACTCGTCTGCGATCGCAGTAGGAGCGGGTCGGCACCGCGGGCTACGGCCAGATAAAAATTGTCGAGCGGATCACGAGCCGGGTGCTCGGCCGGAATGGCAAGGGCCTCGAAGTTGTGCCATTGGTCCTCGACCTCGGGCCCGTCGACGCTCTCGAAACCCAGCCGCGCCATGATCTCCTGGACGCGCCGAATCGTCTGCGTGATCGGATGGATATGGCCGAGCCGCACAGGCTCGCCAGGCAGGGTCACGTCGATCGACTCGGCCCCGGCAGCGCCGCCGGCAGCACCGCTGACCAGCCGTTCCTGGACCGCCGCAAAGAGTGCAGTGACCGCTACCTTGGCCTCATTGAAATGCCGTCCACCAGCGGGCCTGTCGCCAGCCGAAAGTTCTGAGAGACGTTTTTGGATCGCCTTCAGCCGCCCGCTTCGTGCGCCAAGGAACTCGATGCGCGCCTGCTCCAAGCCGGCACCGTCGGCAACCGCTTCGAGCGCATGCGAGGCCGAATCTCGAAACGCCGCGAGGTCGGCCAGAAACGAGTCGATTGCGACGGTCTCGCCGGCAGGCTTGCCGCCAGCACCCTGCGCCTCGGCACGAGCCGCATCGTCGCGGCCTTTGGACAGAGTCACGGCACTACGCGACCGCAGCCGGCTCCGGCAGCCCAAGGGCTTTTCTCGCCGCATTCACAACGGCATCAAAACCGGTGGGGTCGAGCACGGCCATCTCGGAAAGCGTGCGTCGATCGAGTTCTGAACCGATCTTCTCGAGGCCGGCGATGAACTGGCTGTAACGCAGGCCGCGTTCGCGACAGGCGGCATTGATCCGCACGATCCACAGGCGACGGAAGTCTCGCTTCTTGCGACGTCGATCCCGCCGGGCATACACGCCGGCCCGGATGATCGATTCCTTGGCTGTGCGGAGCAGACGGCGACGTCCGCCGACCGAGCCCTTCACCCGCTTGAAGAGACGCTTCTTGGCTCGGAGACGCGGAACTACGTTTTTTGTGCGCATGGTTTTAGAGTGCTTTCTGGGACAAGTACTGTCGCTGTTTGTACGGGATTTTCAAGGCCCCATGCGTTCACGCCGGGCCATTTGCCAGACCGCGGCCGCCGGTCGTCGGCCCTGCCAGCTCCGTTCACTCCGCAAAATAGGGCCGCCCTTTAAGAAACGGACAATGCGGAAAACGGAGAAGGCTGGACGACCCTGGCCTGAACCGGGCCTCATGTGGGGCTAGTAGCTATATCCCCCGAGCATTTCGATGATCTTCGATGTTTCGGGGACGGCAAGCACGGCGGTGCCGCGGAGATTCCGCTTCCGTTTGCTGGTGAGCCGAACCTGGAGATGGCTCGTGCCGGCGCGGCGGTGCTTCACCTTGCCACGAGCGGTGACTCGGAAACGCTTCTTGACGCCCTTGTGTGTCTTCTGCTTTGGCATGATCGGTTCTCGCGAGGGTAAGGAAAGGGGGTGTGAGACTGATGTACGGTGTTTTGAAACGATCCGCGGACGACTTTCGTGGAAGACGGCGAACTACTTGGGGGAAAGCGTGCAGACCAGACGGCGGCCCATCTGCTGCGGTGGAGCGTCGACTTTTCCGACGGGGTCGAGTTGTTCGAGGATCATCCGCATCACCCGCTGTCCTTCGTCGATATGTGCCAGTTCACGGCCGCGGAACACGACCGACACGATGACCTTGTCCTTGTGCTGCAAAAACCCTTTTGCCTGATTTACCTTGAACTCGATATCGTGCTCGCCGGTCTTTGGACGGAGCCGAATTTCCTTGATCTTCGTCTGATGAACGTGTGTGCGATGGAGTTTCTTTTTTTGCTGATACTTGAACTTGCCAAAGTCCATGATCCGACAGACGGGCGGCTTCTCGTTCGGAGCCACCTCGACCAGGTCGAGGCCTGCTTCGCGAGCGCGACTCAGCGCCTCTTCCGTCGGGATGATCCCAAGTTGTTCACCGTCGCCGGCGATCACCCGAATCGGCGTGATCCGGATCTGCTCGTTGATGCGATGCTGCTTCTCGATGGCTCGCGCCTCCCGGACTCGGATGCGGATTCAACTCCGCAGGCCGGGAAGAAAGCGAACACCCGCACCATGTTATGGCGCGGTTTGTGTCGGCAGACACTCCTCCACGGCTCTCCCGGAATCAAGCTGCGAACGGACAGTCCGACTGCCTTTTCCGGGTAAACCACATACTATCCCAAGGATCGGGGGGCAGCGTCAACAGGCCTTCGGAAATCGGGGGAAAGCTGCTTTATATCGCCCCTCACCGCGTCTGCTGCCCTGCGGCGGCGGGAAGCGTAGCCGTGGCGTCTGACTGGTCGTTTGTGGAGGCCGGCTGCGGCTTTCGGAGGAGCAACCCCTCGATCAGCGGGCGGTCGGCGTCCCCGAAGCGGGGCAGCATCGACTCTTCACACATGAAGGTCACACTGACCCGACTGCCGTCCTGGGCCGCCAAGACGTAATGAATCCAGCGGAAGGGGAGCCGGCCGGCGGTGCCCGATGAAACGAGCCTTACCACCCGCAGACCGTCGGCCCGGTCCGATTGTTCCGGCGCATCGCTTCGCCCTGCCTGCCCGGTCAGCGACCGTTCTATGTCCCGCTGCACGTCTTCGCGGGTGGGCAGAGGGCTGGCTGCAGCCTGCGGCAGGCTCGTAATGGAACATTGACCGACGAGGGCCCCTCGGTCGACGAGTCGCATGACGAGGCCATGTTCGCCCTCCTCCACGCGCCGCCACCGCGAGTCATGGACCAGATCAAAACAGCCGCTGGGATCGCGATACCAGACGCGTCCGGGGCCGCCGTCACCCCGGCGTCGGGACAGCTCGCCCGCGGCCGCAGCGTTCTGGGACCCCGTCAGCGTGCCCCCCGCTCCATCGGAGTGCTGACCTGACTCCTCCGTCAATTCCTGCCCGGCGGCCAGTTCGGTGCGTGCGACCAGCAGCCTCGCTTCAACCTCGAATCCGGGCGCGACATGACTCGCCTGCCGACGCTCCCGGATGACCGCCGAGGCCTGCAACACCCTGCCGTGGAGTTCCTGCCGTGGTGCCTCGGAGGCCGTGCTGTCATCGTCTGCAGGAACATCCCTCGCGGCGACTGTAAAGCTGCCCTCCACCGTCAGATGCGTCGGCACGCCATCAACTGCACCGTCGATGATGCCGGAAAACGTGACTTTTCCGCGGGAGTCACTCACCTCCTCCACGCGAGCCTCAAGCCCACCCGACTCCACCGTGTCGATAGCGAGCAGGCCGGCTGTGACATCGGCGGGAACAGTCCACGTCTGGCCGATCGGCAACGGCTCCTTGGGAAGCAGGTCGTCGAGCAGCAGGGAATCGAATGGCGTTTCAAGCAAGTCGGCTTCTTCTCCCGAGAGGAAGCCATCGGCCAGGTAGGGCACCGGTGTGGTTCCCTGCCGGACCACAAG
Source organism: Pirellulales bacterium (assembly GCA_044337765.1). Classification (GTDB taxonomy): domain Bacteria; phylum Planctomycetota; class Planctomycetia; order Pirellulales; family UBA1268; genus CAMCQY01. The sequence goes on from JBIIMX010000015.1 coordinate 16,537, forward strand.
GAGCCGACGGGCATCAGCCGCGAGCGTTGAGGTCGTGGAAACGTCGCCGAACCGCATGGATGCGGTCGCATCGCGGTACGAGCGGCGGACCACCGCGGGCCGGGCCGGAACCGTGTCCGCAGTCGTTTCCTCAAAATCAAACCGAGCCGTCATCGCGACCGATTCGCGAACCGGCGGAGCCTCGGGGCCGGCGGGGGCAAGCAGCTCCCCGCTGACGTCGAGTTTGACACGAACGCGAAGCCCTGGCGTCACCGCGGCCTCGACGAGAGTCGCGTCGGTTGCCGCTGGCTCAAGCGGTGTTCCTTCCGTCGTGCCGGCGGCTGGTGTGCCCACCGCCGCAGGGGTCTCCGGCGGCACATCCTCGGGTTCGGCGGCCGCGGACACCGTCAGGCAGCCGGCGGCGGCCAACAGACCGCCCATCACGGCCGCCATGCTCACAAACCGCACCGGACAGATCGACCTCCGAACGCAGCGCATGAAGACTCCCTCGGTGGTAGACCACGACCCTCGCACACTAGGTTTCGACGGAGGGGCCGATCGCCGACGAAATACCAGGTGTCCAGGCTGATAGAGCCCCTATTTTCCCGAACTCCTGCGACCACTACCGACAAAAAATGAGAATCGCCGGCCTCGCTCAAAACGCCGCAAGCCTTTGCCGTTGCAGGGGTTGCGACGGAAAGGCCGCCATCGATTCGCAGGCCGCTCGCGAGGATTGCCGAAAAATTTCTCAAGAAACCCGCGCTGACGCGAACCATTTCAGGCCTGTCGCCGTATAACTCTGACGTCGTTGAGAGCTGGGCAGCGGGTTACGGAAGACCTTTGGCCCGCCTTCAATGGCGCTGTGTTTTGTCGTCGCTTTCAACTCCCGGCACGGATTGTCGGCACTGGAGGTGGTTCATGCTCTCGAACATCGACTCTTTCTCCGACTCGAACCTGCACCTGTTTCACGACGGCACCGTCGGCGAAACAATCGGTCAGCCTGGGGCTGACGGCGACGAGGTTCTCTCGATCGAAGACCTCGCCAACCGCTTCAACGTTTCGACCAAGACGATCTCCCGGTGGCGGGATCATGGACTGGTTGCTGAACGGCATCTCGTCGGCGGTCGCCGGCGGGTCGGCTTCCTCTCCAGTGCGGTAGAGCGGTTCATCCGCGACAACCCTCTTCGGATCGAGCGTGGCACCCGGTTCAGCCAGCTTTCGCAGGAAGAGCATGACCGGATCATCGGATGGGCCCGCCGACTCGCCCTTGCCGGAGCATGCCCTGCCGATGTCCATCGTCGAATCTCCAGCCGGCTGAACCGGAGCGTGGAAACGATCCGCTACACGATCAAGCGGCACGATCAGGAGCATCCCGCCGAAGCGGTGTTTCCGACGGCTGACGGCCGGTTGCGCCCCGAGAGCTGCGAGCGGATCTACCATCACTACGAGCGAGGCGAGACTGTTGAGTCGATCGCCAAGCGGTACCACCGCTCCAAGGCGAGCATCTACCGGGTGATCCTGTCGCAGCGGGCTGAGCGGATCATGCAGTTGCCGCTCGAGTGCATTCCCAATGCTCTCTTTGCACGCAAGAGTGCAGAGAAGGTTGTCAATCAGGCCTATCCGGGTCTCGACGAGCCTGCCAAGCGGATGCGACGCCCTTCCGGGCTTCCCGCCTACCTGGCGAGCCTCTACGAGGTGCCGCTCCTGACACGCGAGCAGGAGGTCTGGCTGTTCCGCAAGTTCAATTTCCTCAAGCACAGGGCGACGACGCTGCGTGCGGAACTCGACGTCGACCATCCCAATGCCCGGCTGATGGATCAGATCGACCGGCTGTACGGAGAGATCGTCGACATCAAAAACCGCATCGTCCGGGCCAATCTTCGACTCGTGGTCTCGATCGCGAAGCGGCGGGTATCGCCCGGCGACAGTTTCTTCGACCTGGTCAGCGACGGCAACATGTCGCTGATCCGGGCCGTGGAGAAGTTTGACTACGCCCGTGGAAATAAATTCAGCACCTACGCCTCGTGGGCGATCATGAAGAACTACGCACGCACGATCCCCGACGAGCATCGTCGCCGCGACCGCTTCCGGGCGGCCGACATGGAGCTGCTGCAAACGGCGACCGATCGCCGTACCGATGAGAACCAGCGGCGGTTGGCGGAAACCGATCGGCTGCAGCAAGTTGGCAAGTTCCTTGGTCGGCTCGATTCACGCGAGCAGACGATCATCATCCGAAGGTACGGTCTCAACCACGACCAGGAGCCGCAGACGCTCAAGGAAGTTGGCTCTGCCCTCGGCGTGACGAAGGAGCGCGTCCGGCAGATCGAGGCGAAGGCGATGGAGAAGCTCCGCGAGGCCGCCGCTGAAGACTCGATTCTACCGGAGTTGGAGTAGGGCTCGGCCTACTCCTCCCGTGGCCACGAGTTTCCAACTTGTGGAATGGGCCTTCCCTGTGGCCACGAGTTTCCAACTTGTGGAATGACCCTCCCGTGGCCACGAGTTTCCAACTTGTGGAATAGACCTTCCCAGGGCTGAAGCCCGCCGCTGAAAACGCCTCGCTCACCGCACGGGCGCGTCGAGCGAGGCGGGGCGAACGCCCGACTGGCCGGGCATCATCGGAGCGGCCTTTCGGCTACCGGCGCGTGGTTGATTTGCATCCGCCTCGAGGCTCCGCGGTAACGCAACGTCCGTGGAAGGCATCGTGCCGCCGGGCTGCGGGCTTGCCCGCCCTGCGGCCTGCAGTCCCGCAGACTGGACGGCCCCTCCCGCGGCAGGCTGCGTGGGCGACTGGCTCGTGCCGGCCAGGAAGTTATCGATCGTGGCCACCTCACGGAGATGGGCAAAATACCGCGACATCTCGATCCGCTGCTTCTTCTCGTGGATGTCGTCGTAGAGTTCGCTTCGCACCTCCGCGAAGTTCACCTTGGAGGCTTCGGTGTAGCCCTCGCACAGGATCACCATGAAACGATCGGCGATCTGCACGATGCCAGACAGTTCCCCGGGCTTGAGCGTGAAGACCTGCCGTTCCAACGCCGGCTGGCCGCCGTGCTTCTGGATTGGCGGCACCTCGCCCCGCAGCGTGCGGCTGGTCGGATCGACGGAATATTGTTCGGCGAGGTCACCGATGCGGTCGGGCGTGGGATTCTGCCTCGCAAGCTGCCACACCTCCTGCGCCCTGCGCTGGCTGTCGAGCACGATGATGCGGCATTTCGCGCGGGGACCGAAGGTCGCCTCGTAGGCCTTGTCGAGATCCTCCTGCGTCACCGGCACCTTGCCGACAAGATGCTTGAGCGCCACCGAGGGGTGCACCATGTCTTCGACATAATGCCGCATCGGGATCTTCTCTTCGCGTGTGACGCGATCAAACCACGCAGACACGTCGGCCGAGCCATCCGGCTTGCGGAAGCCCATGTTCTCAGCGGCCCGGGCGATTTCTGCGTCGATGTCGGCCTGCGTCACGGTCCGCTTCTCGCGGGCGAGGGCCTGCTCGATCAGCCGCTGTGTGATGAGGATTTCGAGCACGTCACGGCCATGGCGTTCGACGCACGTGGCCTGCACGGCCTCGACCAGGAGCGGCTGGCCGTTGACGCGAGCGGCCACGCCCGGACTGGCGGCCGCCTTCGCGGCATCATTCATCACGTTTTCAACCTTCGAGGCATCCTGCATCGAACGAAAAACTTCCCCGGAGGCCGAGCGGCTTTTGCGTTCGCGGAGGTCCTCCAGGAGGCGCGGGCGAACATCGTCGAGCTTCACGTCGGCCGCCGGCAGCCGATCCTCGCACTTCACGACGATGAACTGATCGGCCACCCGCACAACCGGCGAAATGTCGCCCGGTCGCAGTGCGAACGCCGCCCGCTCGAACCCTGCATCACCGGAATGGCGGCGGATGGGCTGCACCCAGCCGTTGGCGCTTGCGCTGCCGACGTCGACGGAATGCTGCCGAGCGAGCGCCCCGAAATCATCGGGGGCGGTGAGGGACTTCACCCGCAGC
>JBIIMX010000216.1:0-5765 GCA_044337765.1 Pirellulales bacterium
GCGATGGTCTACGGGGGGCTTTCAGCGACCTCGTCGGATACCCCCGGCGTGACTATGATCGAGGGGTTGGGATCGGTCGAAATCCCGCTTTTGCACCCCGTGAGAACCGACTGTGATGCCGAATGTGATGCCGACTGTAATGCCGTCGAGTGACTCTTTCGCAGCGGGTGGCCGCGTGAGTGCCCACCACATGGGCTTGCTGGCGGCCAGCCTCCTGGCGTTCGCTGCCTTCGCGGTCGGCGGCTGTTCCGGCGCTGCCTTGCGGCCCGAAACGCAGAGAGCGGCGACTGCTCCCGTCGCGGCTGATGCTGCTGTCGGGGCTGCGAAGCTGCCCGTCAAGGCCTACGACTGCGTGTTCACAGAAGCGACGATCGCCATCGATGGCAAGCCCGACGAATCAGCGTGGGAGGATGCATCGACGATCGACAACTTCGCCATGCCCTGGCTGGGCAAGGACAGCAAGCCCGCCACGAAGGCGACCCGCGCCAAGATCCTCTGGGATCGCCAAAACCTCTACGTCAGTGCCGATCTCGACGATGCCGACCTCTACGCCGATGTCACTGATCAGGATGGCCAGATCTGGGACAACGACGTCTTCGAGGTCTTTCTCAAGCCCTCGGTCGAGAAGCCGGCCTACTACGAATTTCAGGTCAATGCCCGGAACACGCAGTTCGATTGCTTCATTCCACGCCGCGGCAGCGTGGGCCGCTTCAAGAAGATGCACGACTTCGGTATCGAGTCGGCGGTGTCTCTCCGCGGCACGCTCGACAACTGGACCGACACCGACAAGGGGTGGTCGGTCGAAATGCGGATCCCGTGGTCGAGCCTTATGCACACCGGCGGGCGGCCTGATCAGGGCGACGAATGGCGGTTTGCCCTCTGCCGCTACGACCACGACATCAGCCGCGAACAGCCGGAGCTTTCCACCTCGGCCCCGCTCTCGAAACTCAGCTTCCACCTGCATGAAGACTACGCACCGCTGCGATTCATCGGACCGGTGACCACCGCGTTGAAACCGTATGGCATTCCCAAGATCGTGCCAGTCGCGACGTCGAAGGTCGTGGGATCTCCCGAGCCACCGCTGCCGTATACGGTCGAGCGGGTGCTGCCCAAGGCAAAGGTGCCCTGCCCGATCGCCGTCGCCCACCAGCCAGGCAGCGATCGGCTGCTCTACGTGACCGAGCCGTGGTCCTACCAGCCGTCGCGGCTGTGGCGGATGCGGGACACGGCCGACGCGTTCGAGCCCGAACTGCTCCTGCCCGAGGATGGGAGCGTGCAGTATGCGATCACGTTCCATCCGAAGTTTGCGGAGAATGGCTACGTCTACATCGGTAGCAACGGCCCAGGGAAGCCTGTCGGCCCCGATAAAGAGGTGCCGAAGAAGGCCGACGGCACGCCCCGCAAATTCACGCGGGTCACGCGGTATGTCATCGATCGTGAACCGCCCTACACGTTCCACCCCGAATCGGCCGAGGTGATGATCGAGTGGGATTCCGACGGCCATAACGGCGGCGACATGGCGTTTGGCTCCGACGGGATGATGTATGTCGGTTCGGGCGACGGAACGAGCGATTCCGACGGCGACCGCGCCGGCCAGAATCTGACGCTCCTGCGATCGAAGATCCTGCGGATCGACGTCGATCACCCCGACGAAGACACGCCGAACGACGGCCGTCACTATTCCGTGCCGAAAGACAACCCGATCTTCGATGCCGGGAGCCCTATCGCCACGGTGAAAGGCGCACGACCGGAAACCTACGCCTACGGCCTGCGGCAGCCCTGGAGGGTGGTCATCGACAAGCAGACCGGGCAGATCTGGGTCGGCAATCAGGGGCAGGATCTCTGGGAGCAGATTTACCTGATCGAACGGGGCGCCAACTACGGGTGGAGCCTCGTCGAGGGCACCCATAAATTCAACGCGGACCAGCCTGCGGGTCCGACTCCGATCTCGAAGCCGGTGGCGGAACATCCGCACGCCGAGGCGCGAGCGATGACCGGCGGGCTTGTCTACACAGGCTCCGCCCATCCCGAACTCAAGGGAGCCTACATCTACGCCGACTACTCCACCGGCCGTATCTGGGGCATCCGTCACGATGGCAAGCAGGTCACCTGGCACAAACTCATCGCCGATACCACGCTGCAGATCACCGGCTTCGGCACCGACTCCAAGGGCGAGATGCTGATCTGCGATCACCAGCCGGGTGACGGGGGCGGTTTCTACACGCTTGTCGCCACGCCGCCGATCGCCAAGGACCAGCCCCCCTTTCCCAGGAAGCTTTCAGAAAGCGGTCTCTTCGCGTCGGTTGCCGGCCACACCATGGTGCCGGGCGTGATTCCTTACGAGCCTGCCTCTCCGCTCTGGAGCGACGGCACCTACAAGGCGAGGTTTTTCGCCCTTCCGCCGACGATGAAGCAGGAAGGGAAGATCGTGCCGGCCAAGATCGGCGTGACCAACGCCCGTGGCTGGAATTTTCCGGAGGGCACGGTGCTCGTGAAGTCGTTCGCCATCGATGAGCGGGAGGGTGATCCGTCCACGCGACGGTGGATCGAGACTCGCTTCATGCTCAAGGAGCAGGGCGAGTGGGCCGGCTACAGCTACGAGTGGAACGACGAGCAGACCGACGCCGTGCTCGTGGCGGCGGAAGGCAAGGATCGCGACTACCAGATTCGCACGGCCGACCTCGAGAAGCATGCAGACGGCGTGAAGACGCAGTCGTGGCACTACCCATCGCGGACGGAGTGCATGGTCTGTCACAGTCGCGCGAGCAACTTCGTGCTTGGACTCTGCACCGTGCAGCTGAACCGCGACTACGACTACGAAAAAGTGCTCGGTGAGGGGCACACGACCGACAACCAGCTCCGTGCCCTCGAGCACCTCGGGCTCCTCGAGGTCAATTGGTGGGGTGATGGGGCCGCCGAATGGTACGCAAAAGCGGTCAAGGCCGGCATCGACGTGAAGGATCGGTGGGCTTGGGTCGCCAAGCAGACAGCTTCGTTGGACGCCGATGCGCAGAACTTCCCGAGGCAGCGTTCCTCGCTGCTTTCCAAGGCGCCGGCGGCGACCAACCGGCTCGTGAGCCCCTACGACGCCTCCCATCCGCTCGAAGCGAGGGCCCGTTCGTACATGCATTCCAACTGCTCGAGCTGCCATGTCTTCGCCGGCGGTGGCAACGCGCAAATCGACCTCGAGTACATGTCGGCCTACGAGACGCGGCCGCTCGACGATATGAAGGCGATCGGCGTCGGGGCGATGCATGCGACGTTCGACCTTGCCAATCCCAAGCTGATCGCGGCGGGCCATCCCGAGCGGTCGGTGCTCTTTGCGCGCGTCTCCCGACGTGGCCCCGGCCAGATGCCGCAACTTGCGACGAGCATCGTCGACGAGAAGGCGGTCGAGGTGCTCAGGCAGTGGATCGAGTCGCTGCCAGAAGGCGAACCCAAGCCGGCGGCAGACAAGCAGGCTGCGCGGTAGCGTCCGTGTTTTGTCGCGCCTTGCGGCTCGTCCGGGCGGAATCGCCGAGCCGAGCCGGGTAGTGCCGGTTGCGAGGGTTGTGAGGCCGTTTCGTGGCCCTCGAAAAAACGGAACTACACTTGGCGGATTGGCTGGTCCCCCTGCATCCCACCGCATGAACACCACGCAACGCCTTCTTCTCACGTCACTTGGGCCCGTCATCGGCCTCATGGCACTGTCATGGCTGACGTTCGTGAACCAGCGGGATCTGAATCTCAGCCATGCCAACCGTCATGAGTCGCTGCGACTGGCGAATGAACTGCGGCTGAGTTCCGATGAACTCACGCGTTTCGCCCGCACCTACGTCGTCACGGGGGATGCCAGCCATGAACAGAAGTATTGGCACGTGCTCGATGTCCGCAACGGCAAACAGCCCCGCCCCGACGGCCGCATGGTTCCGCTCCGCACGCTCATGCAGGAGCAGGGCTTCACGGCCGAGGAGTTTGCCAAACTCAAGGAGGCCGAGGACAACTCGAATGCGTTGGTGACCACCGAGACGATCGCCATGCACGCCATCAAGGGAGAGTATGACGACGGCCGCGGTGGCTACACGAAGAAGGGGCCGCCCGATGCCGAGATGGCCCGCCGGATCATGCACGACGACAAGTACCACTCCGACAAGGCCATCATCATGGGGCCGATCGGGGAGTTCGTGTCGCTCCTCGACGAACGCACGGAAGAGGCCACCCTCCGCTACCGCATGTGGGGCGATCTGCTGCATGCGGCCGGGCTGATCCTGACGGCGATCGCGCTGGTGACCGCCTGGCTGGGCATTCGCCGCCATGCCTTCGCGTTGCGGCAGACGATTGGCAAGCTCTCCGACAGTTCGGAGCACGTGGCCACCGGTGCCACGGAGGTCGCGTCGTCGAGCCGGCATTTGGCGCAGGGTGCCACCGAACAGGTCGGGGCACTCGAAGAGATATCGTCTTCCGCCCGCGAGATGGCCTCGGGTGCGACTGAAAACGCACGGCGGACCCAGTCGGCCAGCGAACTGGTGGCCCGCGAGCAGGAGGAGTTTGCCGCTGCAACGGTCCTGCTCGGCGAGATGGTCACGGCCATCCAGGAGATCGCGGAGGCGGGCGGTCGGATCTCGAAGATCAACAAATTGGTGGACGAAGTCGCCTTTCAGACGAACATCCTGGCGCTCAATGCCGCCGTGGAGGCCGCCCGGGCGGGCGAGGCCGGGCAGGGGTTTGCCGTCGTGGCGGACGAGGTGCGGCGGCTTGCGCAGCGGTGTGCGGCCGCCGCTGGCGAGTCCACCGCCCTGATCGAGGAGTCGATCGTCCGCACGAACGCCGGTCACGAGAAGATGACCCGGCTCTCGGAGGCGATCCGCACGTTGGCGGCGATGGCCCAGGAGATTCGCACGCTGATGGACAGCGTCCGCGATGGCAGTCGCGCGCAGCACGATGCGGTCGCGCGGATTGGCGCCGCGATCGGACAGATCGAGCAGGTCACCCACCGAGCGGCGGCGGGCGCCGAAGAGGGGTCTGTGGCAGCCGAACAGATGATGGCCCAGGCCGTCGCCCTGCGGGATGTCGTCGCGGACCTCGAGACGATGGTCGGGGGCGAGCAGAAGCCCGGGGCCGACCCGCTGTTCCGGTAGCATCGAGGCTGCGGGCCGTGCCGGATGTGCAGGCTGCTGAAATGCGGCCGACCCTGCGGATTGGCGAACGGGAAGCGAAAAAAGGGGTTAGGATTGAGCGAATGCGACAGTTCCCGACCACCGGATCGCCTCGCAGCGCCTCATGACACCCGAACGCTCCGCCGCCGTCGAGCACGCTCAGAAACTCCTTCGGCTGATCAGCCTGGAACTGGCCTTCGTCGATCCGCACGGCCAGAAGCCGGCGGAGGAGCTGCGGCGGCTCGTCATGGAACTCGAGCAGACTGTGTCGGTTCATGCCCCACAGGCGATCCAGGGACTGGCCTCCGCGGCTCGCAGTCGGGTTGAGTCCAGCCCGGGCGTGGCGGCGACGCTCACATCCGACGCGATCGTTCATCTTCACGACTGGCAGCCGCGGATGGAGGAGGCGGTGATCGCCTGGGGCCGCGAGCCTGATGCCGGAGGCCAGCGGGCTCACGACCCTCAGCCGCCGCAGTCCGCCGGGCGACAGACGCTGTCGGAGTCCCCTGCCCCTGCCCCTGCGGCAACTGCCTCCGCGACGGAGCATTTCTCCGTCCTTCCGGATGATACCGACGGTGAGATGGTCCGGCTCTTCTGCTCGGAATCGCAGGATCTGCTGCAGGACATCGA
>JBIIMX010000217.1:0-5749 GCA_044337765.1 Pirellulales bacterium
CCCCTTGGCGCAGTCCATCGAACTGCCGCCTCCGAGGCCGACCAAGAGGTCGGGGCGAAACTCCCTGGCCAAGGCAGTACCCGCCTCCACCTGAGTCGTCGTGGGATTTTCACCAAACTGGTCGAAGACAGTCGCGGCGATGCCAGACGATTCCAGGGCGGCGAGCCCAGCGGCCGTGTGGCCGGCGCGTACGACGCCCGGATCGCTCGCCACGAGCACCCGTGTCGCCCCTAGTTCGCGGGCGAGCATGCCCAGGCGGATGATCGTGCCGCGGCCCACCACAAGTCGCGTGGCGGCGCGTAATTCAAACGGGCTTGGGAAATCCATGGAGATCACGCATGTGCGTCGCGGACGGGCCTCCGCGTCAGGCGACTGCAACTGCTGCCTGCGCCGGCACCTGCAATGCCCGCGAACGGTAGAGAAAGTCGATGATGTTGCCTTCGTGCGGCTGCAGCCAGTCGAGCTTCGTCGTGGGAATCGGGCCGAGGTTCAGCCGGTCGATGGACGTGCAATCGACGAGAGCGGATTGGAACGCCGGGTCGTCGGTGATTGCCGTGCAGACGAGCGTGGGGCCGATTTTCTCGAGCATCGCCGCCTGGGGGCACTCCACCACGCTCACGAACGGGAACATGTATTCGGCCCTCGCGATCTCAGGTTCGGGCGATGAACAGTGGGCGACCACCGGTCGCAGCCACCCGCACCGCTCCCCTTCGATGAGTCGATCGCCGTAGGCCTCCGTCATGTGCGTCACGCCTGGAGCTTTCAGCCCCGTCTCGATTTGACCCCAGATGGCCTTGGCGGCACCGGGGATCGTGAAGGCGGCCAGCTTCGCGTCGGGATCCTGCGGCGGCTTCACCTCGATCTGGCCGAGCCGCTCGGCAAGGGCGGCTGCGATCTCCTTTGTGTGGCGGCTGGCATAGATCGCCGACGTGTTGATGCACCCACGGCCGCTGTTGACGGCCACGCTCTCGGCCATCACGTCGAGATGCCTCTCCCAGTCATCGACGCAGTCGTTCCCCAGGATGATCTTCGAGAATCCCGGGCCGTGCACCTGCACGCCGGGGTTGGCCCGATATTGCTCCACCGTCTTCGCGCTGCCGAAGATCATGCTCCGGCGGCAGGCATTGAGGATCCCGGCGCCCACATCGGTCGCACCCGGATAGAGGCTGATCGCCTCGGCCGGAATGCCCGCCTCGATCATGGCGGCGGCCATGCGGTAGGGGGTCCAGGGTTCCTGGCTGCCCGGCTTCATGACGAGGCCGACGCCGAGCGCGATCACGGGCAGCCAGAGCGTGTGCACGCCCGGGGAATTGCTCGGCAGCACAAGGCCGAGCACCGGCGACTGCGCCTGGTAACTCACGACCACTCCACGGTGTTCGGTGCCAAACCCCTTCCAGAGGATCTCGGGGGGCAGGCCTCGGGAGAGGGCATCGAGCATGCGGTCCATGTTCGACAGCACGAACAGGTTTTTCTGCATGTTGGCCCGGCAGAGCGACTCAGGCAGGCCGGTGGTGGCCGACTGGTGCTTCACGAAGTCTTCGGGCGACTGCTTCGCGTCGCCGAGAGTGAGGGTGCCGTGGGCGTAGAGATTGCCCGCTGTCTGGAGCCGCTCGACGATCTCCTCGGGATCGATGGCCAGCAGTGCCGCGCGGGCCTGGCCCGCCTTCTGAAGATCGCGGCCAACGATCGCGCCGCCCACCTGGCTGACCTCGGCCACCTTCTCGCCGGTGAGGAAATGGACGAGCGTCTCACGCTCAAGCGACTCGTAGGGCTTGCCGAACCGATACGCGGGAAGATGCATGAGAAAACCTTTCAGATGTGGGAGTTGGTCGGAATTCTATGCAACGTCTTCGTTCACGATCAGGCCGCCGTGCTCATCGCGGCTCCGGGACCCAGAGGGTGTGGCGCTCTCGTCGGCAGAGTGCATGGGCTGAAGTCCTCTGGCATCAGGCTGTACGGACCGCGGATGGCCGTGGAGACATGCCACTCAGTAAACTCCGACGGTCGTGGAGGCGGCGAGAGCACGGAATGGACGCACGCCGCTGATGCCGTCCCACGGATACTTCGCGTAGGGAAGCTCCCGTTCCCCCTCATCTCGTTCGAGAAATCCGGGGATGAAGGTCTCGTGAGTGAGCGTGGTGAGTCGCACGCGGCCCGTGCCGCCGTAAGGAACGACCTCGTTCGTGTTGTCGAAGTCGACCACCTCGATCACGGCACGCGGCTGGGGAGCGTAGTAGGCGATCGTATAGCCATCGGCAGGCACGACAGGCCGGGAGGCCGCCAAGCCCATGAGCGTGTTGCCATAGGTGGGCGTCATGTAGGCGCCGTCGAGCAGTTCCTCCACGGCGAAGCGGGTCCACTGCGGCGTGAACTCGGTGCCGCCTGAGAAAATACCGGTGATGCCCGCCTTGCGGAGCGTCGTGCCCTTCTTCTCCAGCGCCAGCGCCAGCGACTCCAGGAGTTTTGGCGTGGTGAACATGCAGCGAATGTCGTGGCCAGCCTCGAGGATGGTGATCGCCTGGTCGATGCAGTGCTGTTTGTAGGCTTCCAGGTGCTCCATCCACCCCTTCTGGATGAGCTTGATCACCCAGCGGGGGTCGAGGTCGACGCAGAAGCAGATGCCGCCGCGATGCTGGGCAAGGTGCTCGATGGAGAGCCGCAGCCGGCGAGGGCCGCTCGGCCCCAGCATCAGCCAGTTGGCTCCGGGCGGAAAATACTCCTCGGGGAGCGTTTCGCTGAACATTTCATAGTCGGTGCGGAAGTCTCGATGGTTGACCCGCGACTTGGGCACGCCCGTCGTGCCGCCGGTCTCGAAGACATACATGGGCTTGTCAGCCATGCCTTTCGGGACCCAGCGGCGGACCGGTCCACCGCGGAGCCACTCGTCTTCGAAGGGGGGAAACTTTTTCAGGTCTTCGTAGCACTTCACCTCTTTGAGCGGATCGAACGAGAGCGATTTCGCGTAGTCGAGCCAGAAAGGACAGCCCGTCGAGGAATGGAAGTGCCAGGCCATCATGTCGACGGTATGGGCATCGAGGCGCTCGCGGGCCTGCGCGACGGCCGCGGCGTCGGCAACCTGAAACACGGGCGGCTTTGCGGTGGCCGCAGAGATGGCAGATTCGGAAGCGGACGGCGTGGCCATGGTGGACTTCCTGGGAGGAGACAAACGGTATGCCGGCAATCGATACGGGACCGAAACAGACACTCAACCACACTGCCGGCGGGGCTCAGCCTTCAGCCGGCTTTTCGGCCGGCGGCTGCGGGGGCTGTGCGCCCAGCTGCGACAGGAGTTGGAGCACGCCGTTGAAGTGCGCGAGCCGCGGACCGTAGCGGTCGAGGAAATCACCGAGGGCGTAGTCGCTGTCTGAAAAGCTCTCAGCGTTGTCGAACGCCTCGTGGGCAATGGTCGAGAGAAACTCGCCATGCACCTTCGCCAGCGACTCGGCGGCATGGCGGCAGGCGTTGGCCAGTTTGGGGTTGGCCTCCTTCCATGCTTTGAGCTCGGCATTCCGCTGCCGCTGCTGCATCGAGATCTGGTTCGCCAGTTCGGTGAGCAATTCGCAGGAACGGTGCTGCAGCATGACCATGTCACGGAGCAGGCGGTTGGTTTCCGCGGCGTCGGCCGGCATGGGCGATGGCACGGTCGAGTTGACGGTGGTCGCTGAAATGTCGAGTTGCGTGTAGACCGGCGGAACTTCGTTCATGAGTGCTCTCGCGGCGGGTGGACTCTATCGCCCCTCCATCTTAGGCGGCATGAGGGTTCTTTTCCACGGAGCGGCGTTTCAGCGGGGCTGGCCGTCAGGGTTTCCCCAGCTTCCGCCACGGGGCCTTGGCGGTGCGGGAGGCGGAAGTTCGAGAGCATGCCGCTCAAGTGGCCGGGAGCGATGCCCGATGGATGGAGCGGAAGGGAGCGGCCGCAGGGACGTGGCCATCCCGACCGGCTGGAGGGATCGCACGCAGCATGGAGCAGAGGTCAGCCGAGTCAGCAGGCGGAGCGGCCGCGGGGCCACGGGCCTACGGTTATATCACCGTCGTCGAGTCAGGACCGCATGGCGTCTTTGGCGGTTACCTTCTGGTTGACCCGCAGGGGAGGCCGCTCGAGTTTCATTGCACCGCTCCCGTGAAGGTGTCGAGGGCCCAGCAGATCCTCTTCGGTTCCACGCTGCAGTCGCACCTGCACGGCCAGCAGATCGGCGGCACGTTGCTGGCCGAGAGCACCATGACTCCGGAGGTGGTGCTCACCGACCTCGAAGCGATGCTGCATGTGCGGAGCCATACAAAACTGCCGGTCGCGTTTGTGAGAAATGCCTCCTCGAGCACGCCGGCGATCACGTCGGGATGCACGCTTGGCTCGAGCAGTTTTACGATCGGCACCGCCACCGTCTCTCCGCATACCACCGACATGGTTCGGGAGAACGACATGCGGGAGCGACTCGAAGAACTTGCATCTGCGGTCGATCTCTGCGAGCCCTTTGAACGCATTCGCGCCGCGATCGACGAGGCGCAGCGGCGGTGACGGGAGCGATAGGCGGGCCGCGCCGGGCGGCGCTCGGGCATGACGACGCGTTTGCTGAAGGCGGACCCCAGGATGACAGCGGACTCCAGATTTAGAGCGGACTCCAGGATGACAGCAGCCTCCAGGATGCCAGCAGGCTCGAGCGAGAGTGCCGCGGTGCATTCGTGGCGGGAGGCCGAACTGGCGTTGCCTCCGGTGGCGGTCGTGCACCACCTCGATCCGCGGGTTGAGCGGCCGGCAGCCTTGCGATTTCCGATCGAAACACCGCGGCCTGTTGTGACGCGGGCCGACTTGTTTGAAACGCGGCCTGTCGTGCACAGTTTTCGGTTTCAGCCATCGAGTGGCGTGCCGGCCGCGGTTTCAAAACGCAAGGTGCATGCCTCCGGTGCGGCCGCGACGTTGCCGATGACACCGCCGCAGGAGTCCCTGCAGGCGGACGCGGAAGCCGGCCTCAAGACACCGCCTGTCAAGCGGACGCGAATCGCCCCGCCGGCGGATGTCGTCAAGATGTCTGAGCGGTTTTACTACCTGCTCCAGCCCGACCTCGAGACGATCCTGGAGACGAGCAGCCTCGAGTTTCCCCGCCAGCCATTCCCCTTCCAGTTCGACGGCATGGCATTTCTGATGCCGAGGCACGGCGCGGTGCTTGCAGACGAGATGGGGCTCGGCAAGTCGATGCAGGCGATCTCGTCGATCCGGCTGCTCGTTCGGTCGGGCGAGGCCCGCCGTGTGCTCGTTGTCTGCCCGAAGGGGCTTGTCAGCAACTGGACCCGCGAGCTGGCCGACTGGGCGCCGGAAATCCTGATCGCCGTGATCGAAGGGGACCAGCAGCGGCGACGGTGGCAGTGGTCGCTCACCGACGTGCCGGTGAAGGTGGCCAACTACGAGGTGCTCGTCCGCGATCGGGATCTCATCGCGGAACTTGGGCTGTCGTTCGACCTGATGGTGCTCGACGAGGCACAGCGAATCAAAAACCGCTCGAGCCAGACGAGCGAGGCGGTGCGATCGGTGACTCGCCGCCGCAGCTGGGCGCTGACCGGCACGCCTGTCGAAAACAGTTCCGACGACCTCGTCGGGGTGTTTGAGTTCATCGCCCCCGGTCATCTCAACGAGCGGATGTCTCCGAAGGCCATGGGAGCGGCAGCGGCCGACCACGTGCTCCGCCGTACGAAGGACAAGGTGCTCAAGGACATGCCGCCGCGGCTCAACCGCGACGAGCGGATCGAACTTTCA
>JBIIMX010000218.1:0-5707 GCA_044337765.1 Pirellulales bacterium
TTCCTAACTTGCCGTGTCTTTGCTTCTCACAAGTTGAAAACTTGTGGCCACGGGGCCAATCGCTTCGGCAAAGCCTTCCCTAGCGGCGAGTTTCCCAACTTGCCGTGTCTTTGCCTCCGTGGCGGCGAGTTTTCCAACTTGCCGTGTCTTTGCTTCTCACAAGTTGGAAACTTGTGGCCACGGGGCCAATCGCTTCGGCAGAGCCTTCCCTGGCGACGGGTTTTCCAAGCGTGCCACGGGGTCGATCTCCTCCGGCCACCTCCACCCGGGTGGCCAGACGACCGCGCTTTCGTGATCGTCAACTACGGTAGTCGCCGTGACAGGCATCGCACGACTTCTTCAGCTCGCCCAGGGCGGCCCGGGCTGCTTCATAATCTTTCTTTTGCGCGGCGCTGCGGACCCGCAACGCCGCGTCTCGCATCGCCGACGCATAGCCGCGGTAGGTGTCGTCGTCGTGATATTCGTAGTCGGACTGCTGGATCACTTCACCGATCACGGCCACGATCTCGGCGTCCCGCAGCACGCGATCCACGGCCTTGTCGAAATCGGCCTTCGACGCGCTGGCGGCCGCCAATGTGGCGTCGGCCGACTCCAGCCGCGACATCAGCGCCGGCCGGCCGGCAGCCTGGCTCCAGCGAAAATCGTCTTCGCGGTCGGCCCGCGCAGTGGGCACGGTGCCTTCCAGCAATGCCTCCAGATCGACGACCCTGATCTTTGATTCGTTGAATGACTGCTCGGTGCCTACCTTGCAGTTGAAGCCGACGCGCGCGAACAGATCTCGCACCCTGTCCGCATCTTTCTTCCAACGGATCTCCTGGTCGTAGGCCGCGATCACCCCGAAGGCGAGGGCGACGGCGCTGAATGCTTCGCGGGCTTTGTCGTAGCCGCCACCCTTGAAGTCGGACTGGCTCGCAACCGCCCCGACAAGCACAGCCTTCATGTCCTTGATTTCGTCGGTGAGCGTCTCCTCCGAGACCATGGCCGACCACTTGAAGCCACCACCGGCCGCAGGCGTTGTCGCGACGTCCGCCTGTCCTGCTCCAGAGGCCATGGGCCGTTGGGCGGCGGCGGCAAAATTGGGGCGTTCCCCCTCGAGCTCTGCAAAGGCATCCGCGTGGAATGTCTTGGCTGTCGTCTTGTCCCAGGACGCCGCGGGGGGCTTCGCCCGTCGGATCTCTCGCGCCGCGGAGCGGCCATCGCGGGCCACGCACCAACTTGGGAAAAACACCAGGCAGAAAAACACCGGACAGCCGATCAGGCCGATAGCCAGTGCTCTTGCCATTGCTTTTGGCCATGCTCTTGGCCATGCCCTGATCGTGGCTCTGAAAGTCGGGGACTTTTCTCGAAGTTCTGCCCAGGATGCCACTTGCAGGCCTCCATTCATGCCACACCTCGCTCGACGCCCGATGCGCCGCTCTGCCACGAACCCCGGCGGCCAGCAGATCTTGGGACGTCGCCAACATCATACCCAATAGCCCGCGAAAGTGCCTTTGAAGCTGGGCTTCCAAGGGCCTTTTTCGTCTTGACTGGCGGCGGCCGGCCCGTCAGTCTTCCGCCGCTTTGGCCGCAGTCTGCCCCGCGTCCCGGGACGGATCGCAGCCCGCCCCTGAGATTCCAGCCCTCTGAAGATTCCAGTGCCTTGGAGAACCAGCATGCCGGCCACGCCTTCCATGTCGGGATCGCGATCGATGATCTCTTTTCAGAGGCGGGTGTATTCCCTGTGGGTAGCCTGTCTCCTGACCGGTTGCGGCCTGGCGGCCCTGGCGGTGTCAGGCTGCTCCAACGGCAGCACGGCGGTTGCCGCGCCCGGCACCGATCCCGCCAAGGCGACGGTCGCCGCATTTCTGGAGGCAATCAAACGGGGGGACGACGCTGGGGCCCAGGCCATGCTCACAAAGGTTGCCCGCGCGAAAACCCAGGAGTTGGGCATTTCGGTTGCTCCGCCCGTCACTTCCACCGCCACCTACTCGATCCGTGAATGCGAAGTGATCCCCGGGGAAGAAGGGCTGATCCATGTCGGCACCACTTGGACCGACACCGATCCGGATGGTTTCACGACCACTGAAAACGTGGTCTGGGCGGTCCGGCTCGACCCCGAGGGTTGGCGGGTGGCCGGCATGGCAACCCGGATTTTCGATGATCTGCCCCCGCTTTTGCTCAATTTCGAAGACCCGGAAGACATGATCGCCAAGCAGGAGATGGTGGCTCAGGAGCTGCAAAAACGAGCCCTGCAGGCCGCCCAACAGGCGAAGCAGCCCCAGCCCCGCACCGCCGTGGGGCCCGCCGACGGCCAACGGAAGTAGTCGCTACCCGTCCGCTGGCACGCTAGCAGCCTTAGCTTCCGCAGCCGCCTCGCGGCCCCACCCGGGGCTTTTATGGGGTGGCATTTCGAGGCAGTTCCGAGCCCCTAAGAGGGGCTTTTTCTGCTGATTTATCGCGTTCCGAGCGACTTCAAGCCGCTTCGCGGCGAGCCGGACGTCCTTGACAGCCCCAGAGGCACTGCTAGCCTAACCGCCTGGATTACCCAGGCCGGAGAGTTTCCCCAACCCGCAGCTCTTGCAGGGCAGTGCTGCCGGTTGACGGATTCCTGATGCGTGCCCCGGGTGGTGCTTTTGCTGCGATCCGGTGGCCGTCCCGGATCGGGGTTGTTTCGTGACGGCTTTCGGAACGCACTCCGCGTTCGATGTTTTCATCTGGAGGTATGTGATGAAGCGTTTTCTCGGATTCTGTTTTGCCATGTTCATTGCTCTCGTTGCCATCGCCCTCGTCGGCGGTGACTCGGGTGCCGTCGCTGGCCACGGCTGCCATGGCCGTGCCCGCTGCCACGGTGGCCTTCTCGGCCACAAGAAGAAGGGCTGCCACGGCGGTCTGTTCGGCCACAAGAAGAAGCGTTGCCACGGCGAAGCAGCTGCTGCTGCTCCGGCCTGCGAGTCGGGCTGCGGCGAGGCCGCTCCGGCTGCAGATTCGGGCTGTGGTGAGGCCGCTTCGGATTGCGGCAGCTGCGGTGGTGAGTCGGCTGCCGTCGAAAGCGGCTGCTCGAGCTGTGGTGGTGAGTCGGCTGCCGTCGAAGGCGGCTGCGCTGGTGGTGGCTGCGAAGGCAGCAGCGTGATCTCGGAAGGCGTGCCGACCGAGGCTGCTCCGGCCGCTCCGGCTGCCCCCGAGGCCCCGGCTGCTCCGGCCAAGACCTGAGCCGCGGTTCCTGAACGGTCCATTGAATCATCGCAACCAGGTCGGCCCTGAGGCGCGCGATGATCTCTTCGGACAATCGATAGAGGCCGGGCCTTCCTCGCGGAAGGCCCGGCTTTTTTTATCAATCAGCCCGCCGGGGACTGCGGCACGGGCTGCAGCGGCGGCGTGGCCGTGGGCGGTGCGGGCGACGCTGGCTGCGGCGGCGGCTGCGGCGGCTGTAACAGTCTCCGGAGCAGTCGGCCGCGGCGAGGCTGCTCAGCCTGCTGCGGGTTTGCCGCCTCGGCAGCTTGGCGTTCGGCCCGCCGCTTGGCCACTTCTTCCAACACCCCGCCCACGAGGTCGATGACCGCATCGGCGGTGGGATCGGCTTTCATATCGGCAGGGAGTGCCGCCTTGATCTTGTCGGCCGTTGCCGATTCGCCGGACTGCTGGCGGGCATCCGCTTGGGCTTCGTCACCAACCGGAGGGGTAGCCGGCGTTGCCGACGCCGGAGCAGCGGGCTGTTGCGACGATCCCGCAGTTGCGTCGGGCCTCCAGTTGGCCGCCGGTGGCTGCGGCGGCACCGGCTTGGGCGGGTTCGGCTGCCGCGCCACCGGCGGTGCGCCGGCACCTCGCAGCCGCCCTACCAATTCCGCCACAACGTCTCCAGCCGTGGCCCGCAGCGAGCCATCGAAATTGACCCGCGGTTCACCGAGCATGCCGCCGACACGTACGGAGAACGTGCGGCCCGCCAGTGAGGCCAGCAACGGCCTGTCCTGCGGCAAGTCGGCAGGAATCGGCAGGTCGAGCTTCAGGTCGAGCGCTTTGTCATCGAGCCCAACGGAACCGCTCGACTGCAGATCGAGCCGCTGCCCAGGCTTGGCGAGCGGCACCCCGAAAGCGAGGCCTTTGTGCCAGACCCGCCGTTCGGCCAACTGGAACTCAACGTGGGATTGATCGGCGATCCGGATCGCCGGGGGAGCCGGCAGATTGATGGGCAGTGCCTCGATGATTCGTGTCACGAGCGGCCCGGGCCCAAGATCGACGGCGTGCATGGCGAGAACGCCGGAGAGCTGGGCACCTTCGGGAGCCCCGACGGGCAGCGTCGCGCCATTGAGCCGTAGCGAAAACTGTCCGCCGGTCCGCGTGGCATCGGCCATGATCGGTGCGATGTAGGCGAGCACGCCCTGCGCAACGGCCGGCTCCAGCCGCGCATCGGCGAGGAGTTGCACCGGTTCGACGTTCCACTCACTCCACTGTCCATTCGCCGCCGGCCCCAGCGTGGCCCGCACGTGAATCGGGTCGCTCACCCACTGCTCCGGCGACCACGGGCCGGAGATTCGCACGATCGCCCCGACCACATCCAGTTGCAGGCGGACGGGACTGCGACGGGCGGCATTTGGCGATCCCGCCGCCCGGACATCAGCATCAGCCGCCGGCCGCACCAGTCCCTTGAGATTCGAGTTCCGGTTGGCGTCGAAGACGACGTTGGCGTCGAGGCCTTCGACCCGCACGCGGCCGAGGTCGCCCAGCGACAGGAGAATGCCTGCCAGGCCGTGGCTGATCTCCACCCGCTTGATCGTGATCGCCTCGCGTGAGCCGTCATGGGGCACCACATGGATGCCATCGAGGATGAGCGGTCCCAGCCAGCCAAGTTTCACCTCTTCAAAACGCACGTCGGCCTGGAGCTTGGGCATGGCCTTGGCCACCAGGCTGGAAACCCGAGCCGGGCTGGAGAGCAGCCACGGAACGCTGGCCAGCCCGAGCATGCCGACGACAGCGGCAGTCGCCAGCGAGGCCCGCACCTGAGACGACAGAAAGCCCCGGCGTTGGGTCGAGGATTGCGACTGCGGTGAACGACTCTCCGGGGGACTCTCCGGGGCACGCATTCCCGTATCGGGCATGGTCATGTTGTGAAACTCCAGACTCGATGCAAAAAGCGAAGATGGTGTCGGAGCGTCGATTGTATCCAGGGCCACCGCAGAGGGCACGGGACCGGCGCAGTCCGGCCGCTTCTGAGCGAGCCCCTGGGGCCCTGTCGCACTCAGGTGACGAATGGGATAAACTCGGTCGAGCGTTTGACGCGGGCGTAGCTCAGTTGGTAGAGCGCTAGCTTCCCAAGCTGGATGTCGAGGGTTCGAGTCCCTTCGCCCGCTCTGTATTCATGCCCGCAGGGCCATCCATGGCCACTGCGGGCTGATGAGACAAATGGTGCCAGCCACCAAATCTGGGCAAGATGCCAGCTTCTCCATTTTTGGCGGCTGGCACCTTTTTCCGTCCCGCTTCCAAAGCTGGATGTCGCGATGCGGAGCTATTCGTCGACGAGCGCCAAAGCTCGGTCAAGGAGCGCCCGCGACAGGAACATGCCGCCGCGGAGGAGATCCTCCACGACCGGCCGCGCCGCGGGAATGGCCCCCTGCCTTCGAGCACGAAGCACGATACCCAGCGTGCCGATGACCGGGATGCCGAGTGACGCCGCGCATTTGCGGCCTGCGAGATCGTCGATCACCGCACGACAGCCCGGCAGCCCCAAGGCCTC
>JBIIMX010000016.1:0-20265 GCA_044337765.1 Pirellulales bacterium
TCTGGTGGATGAATAAAACACCGGTGGCGTGCCCGGGAGCCGCATCGGCCCCAGTCGGCACGCCACCGGTTGAGAAAAAGTCATTTCTCTGAGGCGTCGCCGCGAGAACAACCCGCGGCGACCATGCCTGCCGTCGATAGAGGCGGCGAGGCGAAAAACCGAATCATGTCGCCAGCGTGTCGCTGGCCAGCCAGTCGTTATCCGAGCAGGCGGACATCCCGCATCAGTCGGTCGAGCATTTCACCGACCTGGGCGACGAGCATTGCTCGAACCAATGGTAGGCAGTTTGCATAAGGGACGAAGCGGGGTCTGAGGTCAGTCGGCTCGCCGTGTAGCCGTCCAAGGTATTCGGTGTATTCGACCGAATCCCAGACGGCTCCTCCGATACCACCAGGCATCAGCAGAACAGCCTGGAAGAGAGTGAACGTATCGTCTTCATCGCTCGACGCCCCTGCCGGCCTGGCGTAGACCACCGGTCCGGTGACTTGGAAATCTCGCACCCCCAGCGAAGCTAATTCCGCGAGGGTGTGGTTGATGTTTTGAATCGTGTCTTCTGCAGAGTCGAGGTTCGTCTGAATCGTCATAGCGAGCCGCGACAGATCGGCGGCGCGCAGGGAAAGAAAGTCGTGCATGGCACATTCCTTGGTGTGAACGGCGGCCAATACCAGAAGGCCGCTCAAGGAATATGACGCGTTCTTAGGCGTTATTCAGCGGAGCCCTGCATGCACCAGACCCTTCCACAGCAAGTCCCCTGCACCAGATCGCGCCCTGGTCTGTGGGCCGTGCATCCCTCAGGTGGGATCACGACAGCTCAAGGGGGGACGGCAGGGCCGACGAGCGCTCGAAGCAGGTCAAGACGCCGCCGCAGCGGCCGCCGGCGGAGAGGCAGCGACAGTACTTGGGGATCGTGCCCACCGTGGAAAACCCCATGATCCGGGCCACCCGCAGGGCCGCCGTGTGAACCTCTGGCGTGATCCCCAGAAGGACGTCGAAGAGCGGCTGGCCCGTCGTGTCCGTGAGGCCGCACCAATGATCCAGCAGCACCCGCCCCAGGCTACGCTGGAATGGCCCGACCACGCAGTAGTGCGCGAAGGCCGAACCCTCTCCGGCATGTGTGAGCCACCCGAGCACCCGCGGCTGGCTGGTCGTCGCCTCGACGACGAGCGACGCCATGATCCGGGGCTGGAGGATGAACTCGAGAAACTCGGACGGAGTGTTGACGCCACCGCCATAGAAGGTCAGTTCAACCTTGTTCTCCGCGACGATCCGCCGCCACACCTCGCGGAGCACGTCATCGGTGACGAGCCTCGTGCCGGCGGCATCGAACAGCGGGAGGGCGACGAGCGGCATGCCGACTACCCGCGATATCCGACCAGTCGGGCGAGGCTGGCCAGTCGGCCGGGCCGCGGCACCAGCGTGAAGCTGAATGCCGTCGATGCCGAGACGTTGCCGACGCGGTCGATCTGCCGCACGGAGACATGGTTTTCCCCGGGGAGCGGAGCGAACCGACGGCGCCACGTCACACCCCCGTCGATCGAGTATTGCACCCGGGCGCCCGGCTCGACGCCGCGGAGCGAGAGCCGGCCATCCCAGGTGATCCGGTCCGCGGCCCCCGGCCCCGTGTCCCGCAGGAGCGCGACAGCGACCGTGCGGGCGGAAGACTTCAGCGTGAATCGCAGTGTCGCGCTGGCGCGAGACACGTTGCCCACGAGATCGATCTGCCGAACACGAACAGTGTTGAGTCCCACGACGGGCGCGTAGGTGGAGGACCAGTCGCTCCCGTTCACGGAATACTCGACCCGGCCCTGGGGATCCTGTCCGCTGATCCGCAGGCGGCCCGTGCGGCTGACGTTGCCGGCCTGGTCGAGCAGGGCCACTTTCGGGGCGGCGGGTGCCTTCGTGTCGAGCACGAACCGGAGCGACTGGGCCGCGGAGCGGTGCCCGTGCGCGTTGACCTGGGCCACGAGCACGTTGTTCAGGCCCTCGGCCGGCCGCCACGTGGTCCGCCACGTGCGGCCGCCGTTCGTCGAATACACGATTCGATTGCCGGGTGCAGCGAGCGGCAGGTCCAGTTGCCGACGACTGGTGACCGGGGTGCCGTCGGGGCGGGTCCCGCCGACGAGCGTCACCGCCGCCGCAGGAGCCGGGGGCGGGTTCGTGTGGATCGATCCCTTCGGGGCGCGGGCTTCAAGGGTGCCGTGGATCGCGATCTCGTCGCCGCCCGAGCCGATGTCGCCACTCGACGACCAGAGCCGAACCGTCGGCGAGCCAGGCGCGGCGGGTGTGTCGTCTGAAGCGATGCCGCCCCGATCCCGGAAGGTGAAGCCGCTGATGGTCTGCGACGCGGCATACCATCCGGTGCCCGACGTGAACCCCATGAACGCCTGCGATCCCAGGATGCCCGGCAGGTCGACGTCGAAAGTGCGCGAGAACGGAGTGAACCCGGGACGCGACAGCGTCACCGTGAGCTTGCCGGAGGCCGATTCGTGCACGAGCCGCACGGCCACGGGGCCACCGACCAGCCACGACACCGACTCGAAACTGCCCGCCTCCCCTCCCGTGTCGAACCGCACGCCGGGCGTGCCGTAGATGTTGAAGAGCAGGCCGACCTTCGAACCGGCAAGACCCTTGTAGCCGAGCCCTGCACCGGCTTGACCGATGGCGGTGAGACCGGCCGCGGTCCGCTGCATCACGAACGCCAACCCGTCGGCCAGCCGGCTTCCCTGAGCCTCGTAGATGAACGACGTCTCGAAGTCGGCCGTCGTGACCGGCCGCTCGTACCAGGTGGACGTGGCCGTGGCGGGACGGTCGGGAATGACGAGCCTGCCGTTTGCGAGCTGTTGCACGCTGCCGTTGAGCTGCCAGCCGCCGCGGCTCGCGTCCGCGTCGAGCGACAGCGGTACCGCCGGCGAATCGAAGACAAGCGATTGAATCTCCTGTTGCGCGCCAGTCCATCCGGCCGCGGCGGTAAAGCCGAGCGTGGCGGTCGTGCCGCCGAGGAGTTCCACGAGATCGACGTTGTCATAGATCTTGGAATACGCCTCGCTTGCGGTCGTGAGCCGCTCGGTGAACGTCTTGGCTTTGGCGTCGTAGGTCAGCGTCACCGTGACCCAGGTGTCGGGCTTCAGCAGCGCGACGGCGTTGGTTCCCCCGGTCGATCCGGTCGTGTCGAACCGCGTGCCGGCCGTGCCGAAGATGTCGATCAGGTAGCCGACCTTCGGCCCCTGGATTCCGGCGTAGCCAAGCCCGCCGCCCCCGGTGCCGAGGGCCGTCGTCGGTGCGGAGGACCTCTGGAGCACGAGGGCCATGCCGTCGGCGCCGCTCGAGTGGCGGTAGCGGAACGTGACGGTGAAATCCTGCGAAATCCGCACGGGTGTGGGATACCAAGCTGCCGCGGTGGTGTGGTTGCGGTTGGCGAAGGTGGCGGTCGGCCCCTCGGCCGGCGAGGTGAATGCGAAGCCCGTGACCGCGGGGCTCGCCTGCACGACCCAGGGCCCTGGCCCGTTCGCCGGCAGTTCGACACGCATGCCTGGGGTCGTGGCCCCCGTGGCGAAGGAGAAGTTCGTGACCCGATGAGTGTTGGCAGTGCGTTCGTTGCCGGTCGTGAAGCCGATGAAGGCGGTATCCCCG
The DNA here is from genome assembly GCA_044337765.1 of Pirellulales bacterium. Taxonomy (GTDB): domain Bacteria; phylum Planctomycetota; class Planctomycetia; order Pirellulales; family UBA1268; genus CAMCQY01. The sequence goes on from JBIIMX010000016.1 coordinate 3,631, forward strand.
AAACGTGACCGCAAGTCGAAGTTGTCGTACGTCTGCGTCCACTGCTGCCCTGCCTCGCCATCCGGTTGGTTGGACAGCCTGGTCGTCATCCGTCGTGCCGGGGCATCGTAGGAGAGTGTCACATAGACAGGACGCTTCCAGAAGGTCGGGGCCGGATAGAACAACGGTTGTTCATTCGGCGACGAGGTACCGGTCGAGTCGAAGAGCGCCTGGCCGACCGTCTGACGGCCCACCTCACGAACGATTGGATCAAAAATAAAGCCGACCTTCGGGACGGCGCGGCCGTCGGCGCCCTGGAGGCCATCGTAGCCGTACCAGCCGCTCGAGCCGGTCCCGCGCGGCACGGCGGCCGCGAGCACAAAGGCCAGGCCGCTTTTTTCTGTGAAATTGTCACCGTCCGCCTGATACGTGAATGAAGCCTGGAAGCTTCCTGTCGGCACGGCGGTGGTGAGCCACGCACCGGTCGATGTGTTCGGGGATCCATTCACGCGGAGGCCGTCCTGCAGCCACAGCGTCTGGCCGGGGTCCCCGAACAGCTTCCAGGCGTCCGGACGGCTAAAATCGACCGGCGCACTCCACATGTCGATCGTGCGGTCGGGGACATTGAGAATGCTGCCGTCGGCGATCACGCTGACGAGCCCGTTCCGCGAACCGATCCGCCCGATGCGGAGGTCGCCTTCCTTCTGGGCCACGGCGATGCCGGCGGGCGCGTCGACGTCGAGCCTCCCCCCGACGGCGAGCACGAGGGGTCGGCGCACGTTGAGGACGACAGCCGTCACGGTGTCACCGGAGCGCACGAGCCGCGCGTCGCCGGGCGCGGCCGCGAGCGCGAGCTCCTGCTTCTGGATCGCCGTAAGATTTCCCGCGACGAGATCGGCGGCCGTGATCGTCACCGGATCATCGTTCTTGCCGACGCTCCCCGTGTCGGACAGGAGCGTCACGTCGTGGCCGGCGACGTTCACCCGCCCCGTGACAGACTCACCCGCCGGCGGGTTGTCGAGGGCGCGAGCGGCGAGTTGGACGGCAAGCTGGGCGGCCGTCGCCACGCGGTTCGCGCTGAAGCGCGCGACCTGCGCGGGTGTGGCCGCGTAGACGTAGGTCGGGTCGAACGACTGAAACTGCGGGAGCGACTGCCAGCCGGCCCCGACCGTCTCGGTGAAGAAGGCCGCCAGTTCACCGCGCAGGCCCGCGACATAGGCTTTGATCTGCTGGTCGGTCGGCGTGCCCGGCACGGGATCGGTGATCCCCAGCGACGCGGCCGCTCGGCCCCGCCAGAGCGACAGGTCGTCGGCGTCGGTCTGCGTTTTCCAATAGAGCGTGTAACGGCTCGTCACGTTCTGCTCGAAGGCGGCCATGTCGGCGCGGTAGGCGTTGGGATCGGTGGCCCCGAGCGCCTCGAGCTGGCGGATGCGGGCCGCGGCCGCCGCCGGATCGATGGTCCAGGTGTCGGCGTCGTAGATGTCTTCCGCCGCTTCGAGCACGACAGACCCGCCGGTCGAACGCACGCTGCCCACGAGCATGTCGCCCCGAATCTGGCGGACGCGCACGTCGCGGGGGGCGAGCGCATCGAGCTGCAACGTGCCGTCCGTGCCCGCCACGACGACGAGCGGAGTCGCGAGCGTGCCGATGCCGCCGGCGACCGATTTGAATGAAGCCGACGACGCGGTCACGCCGCCATTCCCGGAGCGCAGGTCGCCGGCGTTGACGATCCTGACGGCTCCCTTCTCGGCCGTGAGACCGTTGATCACGAGCGGGCGATCCAGGGCGTTGCGGCGACCGTCGAGCCAGATGCCGCCGTGCGTCGATACCCCCGCGACCGAATCCACACTGACCCGCAGCGGCGTACCCGGGCTGCCGATGTCGCCCGCCGCCCGGACCTCGAGCGTCGCCGCCTCGATCGAACCGCCGCCGGCCGGCGCCGCGATGGCGCCCTCCGAGGAGTCGAGCACGACGCGGCTCGCGACCGCGTTGCCGGCGAGCGTCAGATTGCCCTTCGAGGCGACCCGGATCTCGCCGAAACTCGTGCCCGAAAAGTCGATGCCGATCGGCCAGTCGGCCTTCACCGACATCGTCATCGTCAGGGAGACCTTGGACGGAAACAGAAACTTGTGGTCGGGGGAGAAACCAGTGCCGTCCTTGAAGTCCGTGAACGTCGGGTAGGGGACCGTTAAGGAATAGTCGAGCCCTGGGTTTGCGGCAGACAAGCGCTGCACGAACGCTTCGGGATGGGAATCAAAGACGATTCTTCCGGCAGCCCCGGCACCGCTTGCTGTCCACGGCCCCCACCCGTCGGCAGTGACGGTCGGGAAGTCGAATATCCATCTGGAAGCGTCGACGCCCGGAAAATTGCCGCCCGGGGAATTGGCCCCGCCCAGATTGAGATTCACGCGCCTCGTGAGATGGGCACCGAGTTGCCATTCCCAGCGGGCGTCCTGCTGCGGATCGAACGTCGCGACGGGGCCGATGATGCGATCGGCGACGACGCCGGCCTTCGGCAGATCGACGCCACTGGCACCGCGGTAGATCTTGATTCCAGCGCCGTCGTAGACGTACGTTGTCTGCTGCCTCGACGTGTCGTCGATGTTCAGATCGGTGATGCTGACGATGCCCTGCTTGGCGGACGTCCCCGTCTGAAGGTTGGCCGTCTTGAGCGCCAGGCTCGTGTCGTTCCGCACGGTCAGGTTGCCGCTGCCCCCCCGCACTTTGATCTTGCCTGCGACACCGGCGGTATTGATGATCCTGCCGGTGATCGAGACGCGGCCGCCGCCGGTGGAGGTCGCCTGATCGAGGATGATCTGGCCTGAGCGGGCGTCGAACGAGGCGCCGATCAGCCCGTCGGCAGCGGCTTCCGTGCGGAGTTGGTCGTCGGGAATCCGGTAGATCGGGACGGTCACCTCGCCACGGGCATACCGGTTCTGGTAGTCGCGCAGCGCCTCCTCCAGGCTTGCGGGGATGACCACCGATTGGTCGCCCGCCCGGTCGCCGCCTGCCTCGAGCGTGCCGTTGATATTGGCCGTCTTGGCGTTGATCACGATGACCTGTCCGCTGACCGCGGTTCCCGCACCGGCAGCCGGGAGATCGTTGCTCGTGTACTCCGAAGGGAGTTTCTGGAGTTTGGGCATCCAGGCGTGATCCCAGCCGTAATCCTTGGCCGGGTACTTGTCGGTCATCTTCCATGCCGCTCGGCCACCATCCTTACGGGCATCGGCGGCGATGCCCTCGTTGACGGCGCGAGTGTTGCCCGCGTTGTCATAGTGCGGCACGCTGCCGCCGAAGAACACGTAGGTGATCCGGTCCGCGAGCGGATTTCCATACACCCACTGATTGAGCTGGTCATCGGTGGCGGCGTTTTGCCAGCCCTGGTCGTAGGGCGACTTCATCGCGTTGATCGCGTACATCACCGCCCGATCACCGTTCCAACCATTGGGTTTGGTGGAATCCCGACCGGGCCACAGCATTGTGTCAGCCCATTGTGACGAAGGGTCGCCCGCGCCGGTCCAGTCGGCCGTCGGCATATCGACGGCGAAGACACCGTTGGGCGTGTCGATCGTGATCCGCTTGGCGGCAATCGTGCTCGTCTGGCCGAACGAGCCCTTCGCATTGCGGATCGTCACGTCGCCGCCGAGGTTCTGCACCGGCTGCGCGAGAAACACGGCGGGGCCGTAGGTGGAGCCCCCTACGCCCTCCGCGAACGTTTGCTCGACCGTGATCGTCGCGGTGCCGGGTTCACGGCTCTTCGGGTTGGAGACCGGGTTGCCGCTGCCGTCGCGGAAGTGCACTCCGCCACCTTCCACGTTGGCGATCGCCATCTGCCCGAGCACGAGATACTTGGGGCTCTCGTTCTTGATCCTAATCTGGCCGACCCGCGCGTCGAACGTCGCGGCCGTGGTGTCGATCGTGTCGCCGGTTACGGTCACGGACCCGCCGCTGACGAAGAGCGGCACGGGGCGGAAGTCGCCGACGGGCGCGAACGTGATCGCCCCCACCGGGCCAGCGGCCACGCCCGATTTCAGCGTATTGGCGACGTCGCCTGAGTACCCGGCCTGGTCGATGTACGACCGCGGGTTGAAGCTCGGCAGTTCTTTCCAGGCGTCGGCGAGCGGAATTCCGAACACCGACTCCGTATTCGTCCGCACGGGGCTCGTCGGGTCGCTGGGGATCGTTATCTCGATCGCGTTCTCACGACCGGCGATGAACGTGCCGTCGAGCGTGACCGTCGAGGAGGTGACGGGGCTGGTCCGTCCGTCCTGACTAGTGAACCAACCAATGTTGTTGTAGCTTCCCTCCCCCGTCGCCGTCAGCGCGGGCGCGATGGCTCGCGCGGAAAGATGCATGCTGCCGCCGCTCGCCACGTTGGCGCCACTGCCGAAGACGAGGCTGCTCGTGTGGTCGAGCGTGGTGCGGGCCACGGCACCTGGGCCACCGAGGAGGCCATAGACTGTCACGCGGGCCGTCGCGTCCAGGCTCAATTGCGTGGACGACGCGCCCGTCGGGTCGTCGCCGGGCGTCACGCTGAGACTGCCGTCGGCGGCGAACGTGGCCCCGCTCCCGATCTCCACGGCCTGATGCACCTCCACGTTCGAGGTGGCGTAGCCGCCGAGGCCGGGGAAGATCGCGCCGCCCCACCCCGTGGTCCGCGTACCACCGGCCACGAAGGCGGTCGTGCCCACGTCGATCCGACCGTGCGAGGTGAGGTGCACGCCGTCGCCCATCGTCACCTGCGGCCAGAGTTTCGCGTCGAGGTAGGAGCCCATGCGGCCGCCGCTCACGAGCAGCCCGAGGTTCGCCAGGTGCACCGCATCCGCCACTGCGAGCCCGGCCGAGGGGAGGATCTTGATGCCGCCGGGCTGCGTGAGCGCATTCGTGCCGCTCGTGATCTTTACGCCGTCGCCGATGTCGATCGTCGCCGGCACGTTGGCGGTGACGTTGCTCACCGACTGCTGGCCAGAGACGAGAACGGATCCCCCCACGCCGACCACCGTCGGATCGCTGCCGACCCGCTCCACCCGGTGGCTCGCGGCGAGGCCGACCTGCCCGGCAGCGATGATCACGGCGGAGGGGGCGATCGCCGCCCGCACGCGGTCGAGGCCGTCGGCGGCCGTGTAGCTGGCGCGGGCGATGCCGACGCCAAGGCCCGCCGTGATGTTGACGGAGTCCACGAACAGCGAGTAACGAGCGACGCGATCGGCGGCGATGTCCACCAAGCCGGCCCGGAGCGGATGATCCGGGCTTGTGCCGCCCGCGAGCGTGGCCCGCGTGGTCGTGGTGTCGATGATGTCGCCGGTCGTGCCGAACCCCGCGAAGAGCCCGCCAGAGCCGGCGATCGCCCGCACCCGGACTTCCTCGTCGCGGCTCGTCGCCCGCACGACGAGGTTACCGGTGCGGTCGTTGTCGGGGGCGACCTTGACGGTGCCGAGCGAAGCTTCGGTCGCGATACCCACGTAGCCCGTGGACTGGGTCGCGCCCGCCGCCAGACCTGCAAACGAGACACCGGTCTGCTCCACGTCGAGCCGGAGGGCAGAAGTGGCGAGAATCGTGACGTCGCCCCGCGGGAGCGTCACGCCGGCGCCGGTCGACGCCTTGGCCGCACCTGCTGCCGTGGCATCGCTCTGGTTGACCAACACGGCGACGGCGCCCAGATCCACCGCGACAGACCAGGCCTTCACGTTGGGGCTCGAGGTGGCGGTGAGCACGAGGCTCGCGACCTTCGAGAGGTTCACGTCGGCGCCGATCGTCGCCAGCCGCCGCGTCGCATCGGTCGCTCTCGCGATCACCTTGCCCACGGCCAAGACGAGTGCGCCCGAGCCGCCATGTGCCTGGGCCGTGATCGATCCGTCGGGGGCCGTCGCGTCGTCGCTCGACCCGCGGACCCTGACCGTGAGCGGGCCGACGGAGAAAAGTGTCGCCCCCGTGCCCACCGTGGCGTCGAACGTCGAGGAGTCGGTGGTGTAGGCGTGACCACCCGCACCAGCCGCCCCGAAGATTGCAACGTTCGCCGACGTGGCCACCACCTCGGTGGCCAGAGAGTTACCGCCGCGAGTGTCGAGCGTGATACCGCCGGCCGTCGCCGTCACCGTCGCCTGTCCGAGCACCGTCGAGACCTTGTTGTCGACCACCGTCGCGGCGAGTGAGTCGCCGACGGATGCCCCAGCAGCGAAGCCCACGGAGAGCGCCCCCGAGCCGACGTTGTTTCCGGTGCGGTCGTGATCGATCGCCGTCAGGGAGACGCTCCCCGCCGTGACCGTTCCAGAGGCGATCTCGGCGGTGATTTTACTCTCGAGCGTGACATCGGAACCGGCGCCGGCACCGGCGAAGGCAAAGGTGAAATACTGGACCGCAGCAGCGGCGGCGACGGCGACGGCGAGCGACGTCACGTCCGCCCGCGATTCGGCCGACAGTGCCACTGCCCCGTTGGCGGCGTTGACGCTCGGGGCTGCCCCGGTGCCCGTCGTCGCGATTCGGGCCTTCACATCGTTCCGAATGCTCGTGTCGAGTTCGACCGCGCCCGGCGCGAGAGCCACGCCTTCACCCGTCGTGAACGCCAAGGCGCCGGCGCCCGCCCGCGACGTCACCTGGGGCTTGTCGACCGCCGAGAGCGAAACCGATCCCTCGCGCGACGTCACGTCCTTGGCAGAGAGAATCTCGGCCCCAATCGTGTTGGTCATCGTGGTGGAGGCCCCCGCCCCGGAGCCGGCGGCCGAAAACCCATAGGTGCTCACGGCAACGGTGAGCGCCACGCCATACCCGACCGTCTCCACGGAACCGGACCCCTTCGCCGCGAGCGTCACGTCGCGTGTCGCCTCCACCGTCGCCGACTCGATCGCGGCCCGCGTCGTGTTCCTGACCGTCGTGGTGGCATGCGCAGCCCCGATCGCGACACCCCCCGCCGACTCGCCGAATGAGAGGCCGAGGCCCACGCCGCCCGCGTTCGAATAGATCTTCGAGCGATCCTCGGCCCACAGGCTCACGCCCCCGCCCGCGTCCACACTGCCGTCGTTGACGACCGCGGCTTGCGTGGTGAAAGCCACCGTATTGCCGTTACCCGCACCGGCCAGCGGGAACAGGGCCCCGTCACCGAACGACACGTCGAAAGTGCCCGCCACCGAGACCGCGAACACCGTGTAGCCGTCGGTGCCCTTTACGTTGCCCTGATCGAACTTCGCGGTGAGCGACACGTCGCCCACCGATCGCACCGTGCCGCCATCGACCAATGCCTGGGCAGAGCCGGAGACATCGTTGACGGTGTACGACACGCCGACAGACAACGCGGGCCCTCCTTTCTTACCCCAGTTGATCGCGCCCGCCAGGCCGCCGGCCCCGGCGGAGATCGCCGGCCGATCGACGGCTGTGAGCGAGACGGGGCCGGCGGCGGGGCGAGCGACGCCGCCTCCGTCAACCGTGCCCCTGACCGCCGCGAGCGTTTCGGAGTGCACGGTGTTGATCGCCGCGGAGCCGGCGCCCGAGAAATCGAAGGCGGCGGCCCCACCGCGGAGCGAGATCGCCACGCCCCAGCTCACCGCCTTGATCGCCGCGGCCCCTTGCGCCTCGAGCGTGACTGCGCCGGTCGTGAGCACCTCGCTGCCGGCGCCGACCAGCGCGGAGGTCGTGATCCGCACCTCGTTGACGGTGGCCGCCGCGCCGACCGTGACGTTGACCCCCTTGTTGTCCTTGCCGAACGCCCCGGCCACCTCGATGCCGCCCGCCTCGGCCTGGATCGAAGAAGTGTTGCTCGCCGTGATCGAGACCTCGCCTCCGGTCGTGAGGGTGACGATCGTGTCCGGATTCGTGTTGGTGCCGGCCGTGGAACGTACCGCGGCCTCGACGTCGAGCTGGATCGTGTTGCCCGATCCCGCCCCCGCCCCGGCGATGACCCAGCCCCCCTTCGCGCCAGCCAAAAAGTCGCCCGCCCCGGCGCCGGTGCGGGAAACCACGTCGAGATCGGCGGTGGCGGCAAGGGTCAGAGTGCCGCGGACCGTCGCGGTCGAGTCCTCGATGATCGCCTTGACGAAGCTCGTCTTTTTGGGGTCGGAGGTCAGAGAGCCGATCGTGTTCGTCGAAGCCGAAACGCCCACCGCTGCGGAGATAAAATCCTTGCCGGCATCCTTGTCGGCGGGCGACTGAAACTGGATGGCGAGCGTTGCGGCCGAGGTGTCGATCGACGACGTGTCGCTGGCCTTCACCGAGAGCTCGCCCACGTCGAGTGCCGAATTCGCGCGGACGGCGGCGAGCACCTGCCGCACCAGGGTGTTGCCCGTGCCCGAGCCCACGCCGGCGAAGTTTTCCTTCGTGTTGGAGAAGGCCGCTGCAACGCCGACGGCGTGGGCGACGATCTCGGCATTCGCGTCGGCCTTCACCTCCACCGCTCCGGTCGCGGTGACGTTGGCCCGCTCGATGACGGCCGTGGTCGAGGATGAGATCGTGTTCGTCACGGCAGCAGCGCCGCCTGCCACTCCCTTCGTGGCCAGGCCGACCTGCCCCGCGCCGGCACCGATCCGCGCGTTGTCGGTCGCGGTCACCGTCACGCTGCCCGCGTGGACGCTCGGCCGCGGGGCATTGACTAACGATGAATAGGCGGGCCCGATGCCCGCGTCGACCGTCTGCTTGATGTCGTTGTGCACCACTGACGTGCCGACGCCCGCCTTGCCGGAGAACGCGCCACCGACGGCCGCCGTACTGATGCGGGGGGCCGCGCTCGCCTTGACGTTCAGGGCTGTCGCATCGGGCGCCTTCTCGACGGGGGTTGTCCCGCCGAAACGGGCGCGCGTGGTCGCGTCGATCGCGTTGCGGCTGACGGCCGCGCCGACGGCTGCCACGGCCGACTTGCCGAAGGCCGCGGAGATCGAGCCGGCGCCTCCGTAGATGCCGGCATCGTCGGTGGCCTCGATGGAGATGCTGCCCCGATCGGCCGTGACGGTGGCAGCATCCTTGACGATCGCCGTGCGGGTGCTCTCGAGGCGGTTGTCCGACCACGAGCAGGTGAGCGAGGCGGTCGCATTCGAGCTGACCACGCCCGCCGCGAATGTCCAGATGGCGTTCGACTCGCGATGCGGTGTGGCAAAGTCGGCGAGCATGTCGTCGATCGCGGCATCGGACTCGGGGTTCCTCGTGCTGGAGGTGACCGACACGTTGCCCCGGTGGGCGCGGACCTTGGCGGACTTGCCGACGCGGGACTCGGTGTTCGTCGTGGCCCTGACCACCGCCACGGCCGCCCCGACGGCGGCGAACGAATGCTCCTGCGAGCGGCCGAGCACGAGATCGCCGGCCGCGGTCACGAGGAGCAGGGCCGACGTCGCTGCCACGTCGATGCCGCCGCCGGCACCCTCCGCACCGCCCACGTCGAGGCTGCCTCCGTCGATCGACGCGGTCACGGTCGGCTTGGCGGCGACGACCGCCCACATGCCCGAGAGCGACGAACCGGTGCCCGTTCCCACGATGCCGGCCGCGAAGGTGAAGAGTTTCGACGTGTCGGTGGCCGTCACGGTAACCTTCGCCGCCTCCTCGAGCACGGCATCGCTCATCGTGGCGGTCGTCGTCGAGGTGACGTTCTGCACCGCCACGGCCGCCCCGATTCCGAGGCTCTTGCCCGGAGTCGAGGCCCTTTCATCGAGGCCGTTCAGGGAGACGTTGAAAAGGAACGACCCGGCGGCGCTCCAGATCTTGTCGTCGGTTTTCGCGGCGACGGTCACGTTGCCCAGGCCCTTGCCGGTGGCCGCTTCGATACTGGCCATCGTCGTCGCCGTGATCGCGTTGACGACGCCCGAGCCGACGATCTGCACGTTCGTGGTGCCCGCGTTCCCGGCGGTCGCACCGCTGCCGCCGGCCGCGAGGCCCCCGATCCGCCGGGCGTTGGTGGCATGCACGTCGAGTGTGAAGCCCCGCATCTCCGCCTGTCGCACGAGGGCCGTGACGTTCGAGGAGGCGATGGTGAACGCGGCGGAGCCGGCGAGGCCGAGGGAATTGCCTTTCGTCGTGGAGGCATCGCCGTTGCCCGAGACGAACGCGGCGGCGCCGGCGGTCGCCTGAAGCAGCGTGTCATTGGTCGCCGAGAGCGTGAGCGACCGTGGGTCCGCGCCGGCGGCGGCGAGCTTGCCGGGTGTGTTGACGACGGCCTGGACGACATCCGTCACGACGGCGCGCACGTAGTCGCCCGACAACGCGAGGCCCAACTTGCCGTCCGGCGGCAGCGGATTGTTTGCCTCAAACTCCGGCAACTCGAACATGGCATCCAAGGCCTGATCTGCTTCCCCCCTGGGTTGGACGCTCGATGCGATTGCCGCGGCCAGCGCCGAGGGCGTCACGGCCCCTCCGGCCGTCGCGGTCAGTTTCACGTCTCCCGCCGCGGAGAGCGTGTCGAGCCAGCCGATCGTTTGGTGGTCGTCCTCGCGCCCGCCGATCCGAGCCGCCACGTCGCGATTCAGAAACGCCATCGCCGTGCTCACACCCACGCCTTTGCTGTCCGACACGAGCACGGCGCCGGCGATCGGGATGACGTACGACTGATCGTACGCATCGACCTTCACGTTGCCGGCATCGATCGTCGCGGCCCGACTTTCATCGCTGCCGCCAAGGATGGCGGCGTCGGCCTTCTGGCTCTGGACATCGACCACGGCGGCGCTGCCGGAAAACCCGAACTCGGCCGCGTTGCCTCCGGCCTGGCCGAGCTGGAGCGTGAACAGGTTGTTGCGTGCCTCCACGGACACATCGCCCAAGCCCGCGGAGACCTGCAGCGGCCCCGTTGGGGTTCGAAACGGGCGAGTGACACCATCGACCGTTTGCGTCTCGAGCCCTCCGACATAGGCCCGTGTGGAGTTGTCCAGCGCCTGGTATCCCACGCTGAAGCCTAATGAGTTCTTGCCCTGCGTGGCGACCAGGATCTGATCGGCGAACTTGTCCTTCCGACGAATGGTTTTCGAGATCGCGTCGGGAGAAAAATCGACATAAATGAGCCCGGCGAAGGCGGTCTGGGCGATGTCGGTCTTGGCGGAGACCGTGACAGCGTGGGCGGGCGGCATCGTCATCTCCACGGTGTCCTGATTGATTTGGGCGCCGTCCTCGATCCAGGCCGTGCAGTCGTTGGCATAACTCACGATCCCGATCGAACCGCTGATCGTCCAGGCGAGTGGCTTGTCCGCGCCGCCCTGCTTCATCCCGGCATTCACCCAGTGATTGACCAAGAACTCGTCGAGGCCGAACTTGCCGCCGACGAGTTTTGCCAACGTGTCGACCGGCTTGTCCAAGAACCCCAACAGCGCTGATCCCAGGTCGGGACCAGTCATCTTGCCGGCCCAGGGATAGGAGATCATCGAATCGACGGCGACACCTTCGCCGCCGTTGATCTTCGCGTTGGCTTCGACGATCGTCTTCGCCTCGTTCCGCACTCTGACGACATCCACGGCGACGGCTAAGCCAAACTTCCCCTTGGTTGGCTTGGAAACGGTGGATTCGACACCGCTTTGGATCTCCTCGACGATCTCGCTCTGGAGCGAGACCTGGCCGGGGGTTTTCAATATCGCGTCGCCCCCCACGCGTACCTGCGCGACGTTGCCGATTTCGAGCCATGACCACGATGCCGAAGCCGTGAACTTGTCGTTGGCGGCTGCCTGTTTGCTGAGTTTGGACTCGATCAGTTTTGCGAGTGGGGAATTGACGCCTTTGTTTTTGGCATCCACTGTTCTCCAGTCCGTGATGTTGTTCCAGATGCCCGCCCAGTTCCCGCTGTTGAAGCAGAACTCACCTCTCGTCAGTAGGTCCTTGAGCTTCGGTTCGCTGCCGTTGGCCGCCTTGAGGGATGCAGAATCCAAGGAATCGAGCTTCGCCGAGAGGCTGATGCCGCTGGCCTCGAGCGTGGAGGCAAGCGTGTGCATCGTGCCGCTCATGAAGCCCGTCTGCGGGGCACCGAACTCCAACGTGGACACCAGCGGAAGCGTGGTCGGAGTCGCCGCCAACGCATCGGCGCGGCTGGCCGCCAGGCGGATGACGAGCGATCCCCGCTTGCCCTGGTCCGCCGCATCCAACACCACGGCATACACCGTCTGGCCGTCGATGAGCCCATAACCCGTCGCTCCCCAGGCGTCGTGAAACACGAGCGGGTCGCCCGTGCGGAGCGGCTGGACTTGGGTGGATACCAGCCACGGATCGGTCGGCACGCCGCTGCCGGAGACTGAGGCCGCGAGCAACCCGGGCAGCGCATTCACCGCCCGCCGAACCGCGTTGGCATCGGCGTTGAAGGCAATCGGTCCCGTCGTCAGCGGGTCGCCGCCTGTGGTCGGGAAGGCGAGCGTGAAGGATCCCCCCGTGGCCGCAGTCGAGACCGCAATCAGGCCCTCGGGAGTCAGCCGGGAACTGGACGAGCCGGACGCCAGCTTGCCGTTGTCGAACGTCAGCCCGTCGAGGCCGGTGCCCTCGAGCGTCCAGGGACTGGAAAAACGTCCTTCGCCGAAGGCCGCGGTCACGGCAACCCCGGGTAGCGCCAAGGCGTTGATCGCCTGCATCACCGCCGTCGCCGGGGCGTTGAACGCGATGTCCGCCGTGACGCGGCGGGCATCGCCCTCGCCGAACGCGATCGCGAACGTGCCTCCGCTGGCGTTGTTCCAGATCTGGGGCGACCCGGCGGTGATCGGGGTGACCGTCGCCGCCCCGCCCGTCAGCCCGTCCGAGGTCGCGACCGGGATGTCGGCGGCCGTGGGCAGGGCCACTGCCATGGCACCGGCGACCGCGTCGATGCCGCTGATCGGAAACGAGATGCCGCCCGCCGAGAGCGACTGCTCGAGCGAGAACTCGACCAACGGCAAGGTGGCGTCGGCCGCGGTCCTCAAGCCCACGACGTACTGCGGCCACTCGGGCTCGAAGTACGGATTGACCAGTGGATAGGCGTAGTAGGTCTCCCCATCGACGAGCCCGCCGACCGGCTTGCCCGCCACGGCCCGGTAGACGACCGCCGTGCCCGCGGCAAGACCGGGGTCTTTCGCGAACACGAGCCCCGTGCCGGGCTCGACGCTGTCGATGTCGAGCGGCGGGGCATCGGGCCGGATGAGTTTGGGAACCGCGCGCTGGATCGCGGGATCGGCCGCCAGGGCCTGGGCCTCCGTCGGGGCCAGCCGGATCACGCCCGGATCGGCCGGATCGACGATCGCATGGTAGGCGCGGCCGGTCTCCAGGCCGGGCACCCGCGTGCCGAACGCCTCGACGTATCTGAGCCGCTGGCCATTGACGAGGTTCACCACCTGCTGCGGCGTGGCATACGGCACCTCGCCCGCTCCCGAACCCTGCCGCGGGAAATTGAAACTGATCTGGCCGCTGTCGGCGTCGAACGAGCAGACCTGAAGGACCGAGTCGTCGTCCAGCAGAAACTGCGGGTTGTCGTTGAAGTCGATCGGAGTGCCGGCGGCATCGAGCAGGCGGATCGCCATCCCCGGCATGCCGTCGTCGACCGGAACGACGCGGACCGTGTAGTCGCCTGCGGGAAGCGGCCCGATCAAGGAGCCGGCCGGGCCGTTGTGTCCGAGAAACTGCCCGGCGGCAGGCTCGTACCGCACCGTCTGGCCGTCGATGAACAGCGGCGTGCCGTCGGGCCAGGTCGTCATGTCGAAGCGGATGCTCTCGGCGGCGGCCGCGTTGATCGAAGCGATCGGCAGCGTACCCTTCGGTCCCGTGAGCGTCGGCTGGCGGCCGAGCCGCACGGCACGACCGGCCAGCGCGTCGTCGACCGTCCGCGCCAGCCGAACCCGCCGCGCGTCAGCGGGATCGACGATCGTGTAGTACGTGCCGCCGTGGACGAGGCCGGGGATCTCGCCGCCGAGGTTCGTCGAGTAGACGACCTCGTCGCCGGTTTGGAATTCGGTGGGTTCGGGAAAAACGATCGCATCGCTCGCCCCGTCGACGCCGAACGCTGGATTGAAGGCCAAAGTCTTGGGGAGATCGACTTTCCCGGCGGTGATCCTCCCGTCGACGATCACCTCGGCCCTGCCGTAGGAAAACCCGATGCCGAACGTGCCCCCGACCATGCCGTCGCGGTAGGAGGCGGTGTTGGCGTTGACATCGTTCGTGTCGGTGGTCGTCGCCGAAATCGCAACGTTCTTGTCGGCGGTGATCGTGGCGTTGTTTTCGACGGTCACCCTCGACGTCGACCCGAGGTAGGTTCCGGCGAGCGCGAACTCCCAATTGTCGGGATTGGTCTGCTGGAAGCCCTGGTTGAGCGTGACCCGAGACGTCATCGCCGCGGTCGCCTTGGACGTGGCCGTCGCCGTGAAGGCACCGGCGGAAGCGGTGATCTGCGAGCCCTGCGCGATCAACATCGTGGACTTGGACGCGGCTCGACTAAAACCCATGGCCACTCCGATGCCAAACCGGTCCCCTCTTCTCTTCTTCAGCGCTGCATCCATCAGCTTGGAGTAGATCGCCTGACCGGTTGCGTCGGCGGTCGCCTTCGTCTCGAATGCCACGCCAGTCGAGCCGATGATCTTCGCGCCCGACTTGACTTCCAGGGTGGCGCTCGGCTCCTTCCATTGAAACGACGCCGGCAGGCTCAAAATGTCGTCGGTCAACTGGAGTGGAGTGCCGAAAAAAAGGTTGCCCCCGAATGGGATGGACGTGACGGCCTTGGCATTCGCCCCGTCGTCCCCAGCACGGGCTGTCACGGTGACTTTTTCAGCCGTGATTGAAGCGTTCTCCCCGATGCTCACGCTTGCCGAGGCACCAAAACTCGCTTCGTAGATCGTGGCTACCTGATTCCAAACCGTGAGGGGAAGGGACGTGATGGTCTTCGTCGCCTCGATCGTAAACGCGCCCGTCGTCTTCAGGACGGCGTGGTCGCCGATCGTCACGCTCGGCGCGGAGATGGTGATCGAGCCGCTTCCCGCGTCGAGTGCGAAGTTGTTCGGAAACTCGATGCTCGTGCTGTCTTGGAAGAGATAGTTGCCCGTGGACTGGTTGAGGAACGTGTGCAGATTCTCCGCCGTGACCACAGCCAGGAGCTGCCGCGACTCGAGCCGCTCGCCGCCGCCGAGCGCGGGCGGGGAAGGCCGGAAGTCGCGCCGCATGAGTCGCCGTCGTCGCGCATACGGGGTGCCCGGGCGTTGCCGGCGAGAACGGCGGGGCACTCGGCGTCGGGGAAAGGCAGGGAGGCGTTTCATGGGAAAGTGCTTGGGGGCCGCGAATCTGACTCGACAAACAACCCCCGTATAGTACAGTTGAGGGAAGAGGTAGCCAAGCGTTTGGCTGAGTGGCTCAATCCCCACGATTCCCCCCGAGGGCTGCGAAGTGACGGCGAGGATTCAACCCGGGGCCCATCGATCGATGGTGCGGGGCGTCGTGCTTGGGCTCTTGCTTGGCGTGACGCTCTGCCGCGCCACCGCGGCTGGCATCATCGACTGGGCCACCGTCGGCAATGCGGGGAACGCCGCCGACACGGCCGGGGTTCCGAACCCCGCCGGGGCGGTGGGCTACGAGTTTCGGATCGGCCGCTACGAGGTGACGATCGGCCAGTACGCCGAGTTTCTGTCCGCTGTCGCGACGAATGACCCCTATGGCCTCTACACCGCAGCGATGGGCACCAACGCGAACGTGGCCGGCATCGTGCAGTCGGGTTCGCCGGGCAACTACACGTACAGCGTGGTTGGATCGCCGCTGCGGCCGATCACCTACGTGAGCTGGTTCGATGCCGCCCGCTTCGCCAACTGGCTCCAGAACGGTCAGGGCACCGGCGGCACGGAGACGGGCGCCTACACGCTCAACGGCGCGACCAGCGGCGCCCCACCGGCGCGGAATGCCGGGGCGCAGTTTTACATCCCGACCGAGGACGAGTGGTACAAGGCGGCTTATTACAAGGGAGGCGGCACGAATGCCGGCTACTGGACGTATGCCACCCTGAGCGACACCGCGCCCGGCAACACGATCGGTGGGGCCGCGAACAAGGCGAACTATTACGCCGGGAAGTACGCCGTCACCCAATCTGCCAGTTTTTCGGCCGATCAGAATTATCTCACCGACGTCGGAGCGTTCTCGGGCAGCGGCAGTGCCTACGGTACCTTCGACCAGAACGGCAACGTGTCAGAATGGATCGATCTGATCGGTGGTGGCGGAACGCTGCGGGGCGTGCGCGGCGGCGACTGGGACGACACGGCCGACGCGCTCGACTCGTCGAGCCTGTTTCTCAACGATCCGACCGACGAGTTGCCGGGGCTCGGCTTCCGCCTCGCCAGCCCGGTGGCGGTTCCCGAGCCGGGAACCGGCTGCCTGCTGGCCATGGCCGGCATCGCCTGGGGCTGGCGACGCTGGCGCTTGTTCGCGAGGGGAACGTAGGCCGGGTCGGCTGCAGCATGACCTCCTCTTGCGGGGGCTTGCGAAGCGGCACGGTGACCGCGAGGCCGCGGAATCCTCCCGTGCTCGGCTTTGTCCAACGGTCACCATGCAGGAACTCCCGCATGGTGACGGTTGGATCATCCGCCCCGGCTGCATCTACGGCAGCCGGGGCGTCTGGTTTCAGGCGTCATCGCCGGGATGGCGCAGCGGCTATTGCTCGCCGTTCCTCCGATGCCGCCTCAGCCGAACTTCGATCTCGACTCGGCTGCCCGCCGCCGATGCGGGAGTGACGTCCAATTCCTCGCGGAGATAGCCCCACAGCGATGAAGCACTTTG
>JBIIMX010000220.1:0-5655 GCA_044337765.1 Pirellulales bacterium
CCGCCGCCGCTCGACGCCTCGGGTGCAACTGGCCGGCCGAATCTGGTTTGACTATGCGGGCATCCTGATCGCAGCCGATGCTTCTGCAGGCGGAGCCACCGATCCCGCCCGAAGGATCCTCGTGCGCCGGGATCGGGCCGCGGAACGGGATGCAATCGCCATGCTGCCGCGGTATGGCGGCACGCCGCCAAGGCTCAGCGACACGGATGACGCCGATCTCGGACACCACGTGGAGATCGCACGCGGCAGGCTCGACGCCTCCGTGTCGCAACTGGCCGCAGCGGGCTGGACCGTCGAGGTCTCGGGCCGCAGGTATCGTCCGGCCGGCAGTGTGGCCTGGAACGTGACCAGCGGCATCGACTGGTTCGAGCTCTCGGCGGCAATCGACTTCGGCGGCGTCACAGCCGATCTGCCCGCCCTGCTCGAGGCGATCGCAAAGGGGAGCCGCTCCGTGGAATTGTCGGACGGTTCCATGGGCATCCTGCCCGAGTCGCTCGCGGAGCAGATCGAACCGATGGCTGTGCTCGCGCAGAAACATGACGGCCGCCTGCGGTACGGCAGGATCCAGATGGCGCTGCTCGACGCGCTGTTGGCCGGCCAACCGCAGTCGCACGTCGACGAGGCCTTCGAACGCATTCGCGACGAACTTTCCAAGGGAGAGCGGCCCGAGGCCGAAGACGAGCCGGAAGGTTTCGAGGGAACGCTCCGCCACTACCAGCGGGAAGGGCTCGGCTGGCTCTCATTCCTCGAGCGGATGGGGCTGGGCGGCTGCCTCGCGGATGACATGGGTCTCGGCAAGACGATCCAGGTGCTGGCGATGTTCGTCCGGAGGCAGAAGCTGCTCACCGCCGGCGGCCTTGCGCATCGTCCGTCGCTGGTCATCGTGCCGAAGAGCCTCGTGTTCAACTGGATCGAGGAGGCCCGCAAGTTCGCCCCTTCGTTGCGTGTGCTCAATTACACCGGCAATGCGCGGGTCGACGAGGCGGGGGGCCTTGAGAACCACGACATCGTCCTGACCACCTACGGCACGCTCCGCCGCGATATTCTGAACCACCGCGAGCTCGAGTTTGACTACGTCGTGCTCGATGAAGCGCAGTCGATCAAGAACGCCGCCAGTCAGGCGGCGAAGGCCTGCCGTCTCCTGCGGGCCCGTCACCGTCTGGCCCTGACGGGCACGCCGGTGGAAAACCACATCGGTGAACTCTGGAGCATCTTCGAGTTCCTCAATCCCGGCCAGCTCGGCAGCGCGACGCGGCTCAAGCGTTTTCTCGCCGGCGGCCGCACCAGCTCCGATGTGGTGGCCCGCGCCGTCCGCCCCTACCTGCTGCGGCGCACCAAGACGCAGGTGCTCTCCGACCTGCCCGAGAAGACCGAACAAACCCTGTTCTGCGAACTGGGAGAGGAGCAGCGTAAGGCCTACGACGAACTGCGGGAGCACTACCGCGTCGAGTTGTCGGGCCGGATCGGCCGCATGGGCATCGGGCGTTCGCGGATCGCGGTGCTCGAGGCGCTCCTGAGGCTGCGGCAGACCGCCTGCCACCCCGGCCTCGTCGACCCAACACGCCTCGACGAGCCGGCCGCCAAGCTCGACACGCTCCTCGAGCAGTTGTCGGAGGTGATCGACGAGGGCCACAAGGTGCTGGTGTTCAGCCAGTTCACCAGCTTTCTCGCGATCGTACGTCGCCGTCTCGACGAGCAGGGCACCTCCTACGAATACCTCGACGGCAAGACGACCGACCGCCAGGCACGCGTGCAGCGATTCCAGGAAGACGCCGACTGCCGGCTGTTCCTGGTGAGCCTCAAGGCGGGTGGCCAGGGGCTGAACCTCACCGCGGCCGATTACATCTACATTCTCGATCCGTGGTGGAATCCGGCGGTCGAGGCTCAGGCCGTGGACCGGGCCCATCGCATCGGCCAGACCCGTCGCGTCTTCGCCTACCGGCTGATCGCGCGGGACACGGTCGAGGAGAAAATCGTCGCGCTCCAGGATCGCAAGCGGGAATTGGCCGAATCGATCGTCCGCGCCGACGAAGGCATGGTCTCGAGCCTCACCGCCGAGGATGTCGAGATGCTGCTTTCATGACGCCACGTCCGCCAGCCGATCGACGGGCCTCACGAAACCCTAACGGCTCTTGACTACCACTGTCTTCCGGAAGTCGAGCCAAAGCCTCCCCAGGGACACAGAAAGTGATCGCCCCGATGGCCGGACAACAGATCCTTGTGGTCGATGACGAGGAGGATCTGCTGGAGTTGGTGAGCTACAAGCTCTCCAAGGATGGCTACCGAGTGCAGTGCGTGGGCACGGGCGAAGATGCGCTGAAAACCGCGCGGAAGCAGCCACCCGACCTGATCGTGCTCGATTGGATGCTGCCGGCCGTGGACGGACTCGAGGTCTGCCGGCGTCTCAAGAGCGATCCGAAGACGCGGGACATTCCGATCATCATGCTCACCGCCAAGGGCGAGGAGAGCGACATGGTGGCGGGACTGGAACGCGGTGCCGATGACTACATCGCCAAGCCGTTCAGCCCGCGAGTCCTGTCAGCCCGCGTCAAGGCGCTCCTGCGCCGCAAGGAGGCCGATGCCAAGGCGGAACTGGAGACGACGATCGACGTCCACGAACTGTCGATCCATCCGGGCCGGCACGAGGTGAGCCTGGCCGGCGCCCCGATCGAGCTGACCTACACGGAGTTTGCCCTGCTGCAATTCCTGGCCAAACGGCCCGGCTGGGCCTACACTCGCACGCAGATTGTCGACGCGGTGAAGGGGGAAGATTATCCTGTGACGGAGCGGTCGGTGGACGTGCAAGTCGCCGGCCTGCGGAAGAAACTCGGGGCGTTCGGGTCCTACATCGAAACTGTCCGCGGCGTGGGCTACCGGTTCCGGGCGTGACACGGATTCCCCTTCAGCATCCTCGCCGTCCGGCGCAGACTCTCTCATGGCCCGCTCGCGGTTCGTCTGGCATGTGTTCGCGGGCTTCTGCGCGGTGGTCGCAGCGGGCTTGGTCGGCTGCTTCTGGTTGGCGAGCGTGCAGCTGGCCCGGCTGGCCGATGCCTCTCAGTTGCAGCGAGTGGCCGACGTGGCGACAGGGCTGACCGCGCTGTTTCCGGATCGCACCGAGGCGATCGCCCCCGCCGCGTTTGCCGATGCCACACGGCGGATGATCGGCAGCACGCGAACCAGGGTGGATCTTCTCTCCCCCGACGGCACCGTGCTGGCCACATCCGCACCGGGCGGCCTCGTGGGCGAGCGATCGCCCACGGCGGATGCGATCGTCGAGGAGGCCCGCGCCGGCCGGATCGCACGTGCGAGCCGCTACGATGCCGCAGCCGGGAAACGCATCCTCGTGGTCGCCGCTCCCGTCGGCCCGACCGGCCAGCCCACGGGCATGGTCCGTGTCACCGCGGACACGGTCGACTCCGACGCCGAGCTGGCACGTTCTCAGCGCTGGCTCCTTGTCGGTTTCCTGGCATGGGCGGCCGCGGGCCTGGCCGCCGCCCGTGCGGTGGCCGGCAGGCTTGCCCGACCGGTAGCCGACCTGTCGCTGGCCGCGGCCCGACTGGCGAACGGCGATGTCAGTGCCCCCATTCCGGCTGCCGAATCGGCGGAGCTCGCCAATCTCGCCGACGCGATTGCATCGCTGCGGGAACAGCTCGTGGAACGTGGGATTACGATCGGCAGACAGGGAACCCAGCAAGAGGCGGTGCTCGGCAGCATGATCGAGGGTGTGCTCGCCATCGACGCTAGACAGCGGGTCGTGGGCATCAACCGTGCGGCGGCGGAACTGCTCAGCGTCGATCCGGACCGTGCCATCCGCCGCCCGCTGCAGGAGGTGGTGCGGAACCCCGATCTGCGGCGATTCGCCCTGCGGGCGATCGACTGCCGCGAGCCTGTGGAGGATGATCTGCTGCTCCGCGGTGCCCGCGACCGTACGATCCGCCTCCGGGGTACGGCACTGCGGGATCTTTCGGGCGAGGGCGGGGCGGTGATCGTCCTGAACGACGTGACCACCATGGAGCGGCTGGAAAACATCCGCCGCGACTTCGTCGCCAACGTGTCGCACGAGTTAAAGACACCGATCGCCTCGATCAAAGGCTTCGTCGAGACGCTCCTCGACGGGGCGGGGGATGACCCGGCCGACCAACGCCGTTTTCTCAACATCATCGCCAGGCAGGCCGACAGGCTCGCTTCGATCATCGAGGATCTGTTGGCCCTTTCCCGGATCGAGCAGAGCGAAGGCACGGGCAACCTGCCCAAGGAGCTGGTGCGGATGGCCGACCTGCTTTCCGCCGTGACCGTCGACTGCCTGCCCAGGGCTGGCGACCGCTCGATCCGGCTCGACGTCACCTGCGACGAGAGCATCCAAGCGGAGGTCAACGCGCCGCTTTTGGAGCAGGCACTGATCAACCTCATCGACAACGCGAGCAAATACAGCGATCCGGGCAGGACGGTCTGGATCACGGTCGCCGTCAAGCCGGAAGCGGCCGAGCACGCCAAGGCCGTGGTGATCACGGTCCGCGACGAGGGCTGCGGCATCGACGCCGAGCATCTCCCGCGGCTCTTCGAGCGTTTCTACCGCGTCGACAAGGCCCGCAGCCGCAAGCTCGGCGGCACGGGCCTCGGTCTCTCGATCGTGAAGCACATCGTGCAGGCCCACGGCGGCACGGTGGCAGTGGAGAGCGAACCGGGCGTGGGGAGCACCTTCACGATCCAGCTCCCATAGGTCGGGCGGCAGGATGGACATGGCAAGCGTCGCAGCATGCCTCACGCCAATATGCCTCGCGCCAGCATGTATCACGCAGACGTGCGGCCACCGGCGAGCGGCAGGCAGATGCCGTTGAGAAAGCTGTTCTCGAGGAGAAACAACACGGCATGGGCCACGTGGTCGGCCCCGCCATCGCCCTGCGCAAAAGAGCCGGCCAGCACGCAGTTGACCCGCACCCGCGGATTGCGGGCGGCGAAATCGGCCGCGAGGCTTCGCGTCATGGCCGGGATCGCCCCTTGGCTCGGAAGGTAGGGGGTCAGGTCAGCCGCGGGCTGATCGGTCACCGCTTCGCAGAGCGTGACGATGCAGCCGCCGTCCGGCTGACGGGTCATGAATCCCCCGGCTTCCTGCGCGACGACGAACGTGCCCACGCAATTGATGTCGAAGTGGGCACGCAGGTCGTCGGCCGTCACCTCCTCGAGCGGCACGGCATGCCGCATCACGGCGCAGGTGACGACTGCGTCGAGCCGGCCGAAGTGATCAGCGACCCGTTGCACCATCGCCCGCACCGGCCCCTCGTCGCGGAGGTTCGCCGTGACGGCCAGACTCGGCACGCCGGCCGCCACGAGTTGATCCGCCAGGTCGCGAGCCTCCTGCAGCGATCCTTGGGCATGGATCGCCACGGCATGGCCGCGCGAGGCCAGCGCCCTCACGACCGCCGCTCCCACCCCTCGTTCGCCGCCGATGACGACCGCCACACGTCCCGTCTGCGGTACGGAGCCGGGAACAGAGGCCATCGGTTCGAACATGGACGTTCTCCGCAAAACGAAGCCGGGGGTGACGGTCGATCAGCCCTGCATCTTCGGTGCCTCGTGGAACTCGAGGATCTGCCGCCAGGCTTCCTCGGGAGTTTCGGCGTAGGTGAAGAGCTTGAGGTGCTCGTCGGAGATCAC